>JACQPU010000314.1 GCA_016207365.1 Ignavibacteriales bacterium
CGCTTGGGCTGATGCTTTCCGTCACGATTATTTTGGCAGGGTCATCGCTCGAAAGCCCCGTTGCTTGGATCATTTTCGTGCTGGCCGCCATAAGCGTCGGCGTGTTGAATATTAATGCGGCATGGATTGTAGGAGGGGCAGCAATAACAGGGTGGCTGGTTTCAAATTATCTGTGACGCAATTCCCATCGTGCCGGATTGTCAATGATATAATTCCGGATTCGATCCAATTCATTCTGGTCGCGAATAATCCGGTCCCAGAATCGGGGTTGCCATTGAAATCGGGGATATCCGGCGGCGCGGATCCGCGTTGTGCAGGCGGATTTGAATCCGCGGACGATGGAACCCAGGTTTTCCCGTTGTGGCCCATATTGATTTGGCGTTGGCGATTTCCACGCCGGTGGGGTTGGCGGCCGGCCACCATCTCGTAGAGACGGACAGCTGTCCGTCTCTACGGGTTTTCCCCCGGCCGTGGGGGTGGCCGGCCGACAGTTCGGTTCAATAACCATCGCCGTATCCCAATCCACAAACGGTATTTTGCCCGATTGTGCCACGAATTCGTTTTCGTGGATGATCACAATCCCATGGACATGATTCGGCATGATTTGCCACACGTCCAGCGTTACCCTTGGCCGAATGGTGGGCGTCTTCTGCCATTCATCCGCAATAATTTCCCCGACATTTGACAACCGCATTTCCCGATCAACAACATCCCCAAACCAACACACCATTCTTTTTGTATTGATCGTGACGAAATACGATCCCGCCGAGGAATAATCAAACCCCCTCAAGCGGGCAGATTCGATTCTGTATTTCCCCCGAAATAGCACGAATTCCCCCATTGCTGAAGTTCACCCCATATTAATCCAAACGGCAAAGGGTGACCAAGGGGGTTATTTGTGCTTCGTGAGAACCCCATGGATCACGTTCAGCAGACGTTCTGCTGCGTACGGCTTTTCGAGGAAGGCCTGTACATCGATGTCCGACTCGCCGGATCCTTCTCCGGGAACGATGCCGGACGAAGCGATGATTCTGATGTCGGGTTTGATTCGTCTCATGGCCCTCATGGCGGCCGGGCCGTCCATCACTGGCATCATGAGATCCATCAGAACCAGATCGAGCTCATCTTTGTATTTTGCCAGTTGAGCCACCGCTTCCACGCCGTTTTCCGCGGTGACAATCCGGTAATTGAACATCTGCAGGGTCTCGCTTGTTATATCCCTGATTGAGGCTTCATCGTCCACAATGAGAATCATCTCGCCGTTTCCCTGCGGGAACCTTTCCTCTGGTCGCCCTGCGTCCTCCTGGCCAGCCCCCGCAGTCGCCGGAAGGTACACTCTAAACGTTGTTCCCAGCCCGACCCTCGAATTCACATCAACAAATCCCCCGTGACCTCTCACGATGGTGTGGATAGTGGAAAGCCCGAGGCCTGTCCCCTTGCCGACTTCCTTGGTCGTAAAGAACGGATCGAAGATCCGGTCGAGGTTTTCCTTCGGGATTCCTACCCCTGTGTCGCTCACCTCAAGGAGCACGTGCGGCCCGGTCTGTGCACCGACACGCATGCTGACAAATTCCTGATCAAGATGGAGATTGGACGCGGCCAACCGCATTGTCCCGCCTTGGGGCATGGCATCGCGTGCATTGACGCAGAGGTTCATGAGCACCTGGTGGATCTGTGTCGCATCGCCTGAAATAGGCCAGAGATTTTTCGGGATAGCGGCTTCCAGCATTATCGACTTCGGGAATGTCTCTTTGATAATCTGCTCACATTCCCCGAGAAGGTGCTTGAGTTGAATCGGCCCCTGGGCTCCTTCGATCCCCCGTGCAAATGTGAGGATCTGGGCGATGATGTTTTTTCCTCTTGTGGCGCTCGCCTCCGCAACGGAGAGAAGTTGCAGGGTACGCTGGTCGCCTGAAATCTTTCGCTTAATTGCTTCAAACGAGAGGAGGATCGGGGCTAACACGTTGTTCAGGTCATGTGCGATACCGCCGGCCAGTGTTCCCAGGCTTTCCAGGCGTTGGGTACGAAGGACATGAGCTTCAAACGATTTCTTTTCTGTAATGTCAGTGTTCACCGACAGAATCGATTGAGGGTTCCCTCCCTGATCCCGCATCAGCGTCCAGTGAGTGCGAACCGTGATGATCTCTCCAGACTTTGTCTTATGCTCGACTTCTCCCTCCCAGTCGCCGCTGTTGAGGATTTCTTTTCGAAGCTCGGGAAACTTGTCGGTGGAATCCGGATACAGAAATTCAGAAACAGTCCGTCCAAGTACTTCGTCCCTCCGCCAGCCGTACATTCGTTCCGCTCCCTTGTTCCAAAAGAGGATCTGGTTTTCAAGATTCCGGACCAGAATTCCGTCCGATGCGTTGTCAAGAAGCTCCGCCTGCTCGCGGATTTGTTTTTCGGCAAGTTTTCGATCGCTGATATCCCTCACGATGGAGATAATGTGAAACTTGCCGGCGATCTGGAACACTGAGACAGATACTTCCAGATCAATCAGACTGCCGTCCTTGTGTTTGCCCCGGAACTCATATCGTGTGGGGGCGGATTCACCACGTTCACGCCGGCGGGCATATTCAGTCATTCGCACTATATCCTCATCGGACTGAAGCTCCGAAATATGCTTCCCCGCCAATTCAGCCGGATCGGCGTATCCGTACATTTTGGCAAATGCTTTGTTGGCAAACACCACCCGGTCATCGTGTTCCACAACGACGCCGTCGAGCGTGGCCTCCAGGAATGCAGAAAGGCGCGATTCGCTTTCTCTGACCGTCTGTTCCGCATTCTTCCTGTCCGTCACATCCTCTTTGATCGCGATGAAATTCGTTATGACCCCGTTTCCGCCGGTGACAGGCGTAATTGTTTGATCCTCAGTGTACAGCGACCCGTCTTTTTTTCGGTTGACAATCTCTCCTCTCCACACTTTGTTCGCAAGTAATGTTTTCCACATAGTTCTGTAAAACTCAGTGTCTTGAACCCCGGATTTGACCAAGTCTCGAGGGTTTTTTCCAATCGCTTCAGACGCGGTATACCCGGTGAGGGTTGTGAACGCCGGGTTTACAGACTGAATCGTTCCGTCCTGGTCTGTGATCACAATGGCGTTTGCGGCCGCGTTAAGAGCAGTACTTTGCAGCCTCATCGCATCTTCGGCTTGCTTCCTCCTGGTGATGTCGAAGGCTGTGCCAAGAACAGCGGGTTTTCCCTCGAACTCAACCATGGCAGCCGTGAAATCCACCCAGCGGATTTCACCGTGTTTGGTCACAACACGAACTTGGATATTCGGAGGCACGTTTTCCCCGCGTTGACGGGCCAACCCGCGCTGACGAATCATTTCCTGATCATCAGGATAGATCACATCCCAAAATGTTTTCGCGAGAATTTCCTGTCGCGTGTATCCCAGGAGTGCCTCCGCCGCGCGATTGACGTACCTCATGTGCTCACCCTGATAGATGAGGATGATAGAACTTGTCGTTTCCGTCAACGTGCGGAACCGCTCCTCGGAATCACGCAAGGCCTTTTGGGCACGTTCCCGCTCAGTGATGTCAATCAATGTCCCCATTACCGCCGGCTTTCCAAGGTAATCCAGTCTCCTGCCATGAACCTCTACGTAAATAATTTCGCCATTCTTCCGTAATCCCCGCAACGCGTACCTGATCTCCTGAATTTCGCCGTCAATTCTCCTTCTGATGTTTTCTGCTGCGATCAGCCGATCCTCGGGGACTGTCAAATCCAATGGACCGAGTGTGTCTGTGATCTCGGCAACGGTGTACCCAAAAATGGATGCAAGAGCAGGGTTCACATAGCGGAACCTTCCCTCTTGGATGAGATACACACCGGTCAAAGACGATTCTGCGAGCGTTCTATAGCGTTCTTCACTCTCGCGCAAAGACCGCTCTATCTGGTTGTGCCGTGTCATATCCGACGAGACGCCATTAATTTTCACAGATCGTATCCTGACGTTAGAAAAACAAACCAACACTCCCGGATCCTCATGGATCTAAAATCAACGAATCTCATGAACAAGCTCAACAGTCGTGCCATTCTGGAATTGCCACCAGGGGCTTTTTTTTCACCCTTCTTTTCACGAGTGGGAAGAATAGACTGTAAATTCCCAGAAGTGGGAAAAATTCGGGTTTGCAAATGCCTATGCCTTTGCAATCTGCTCACTTTCGAGACTGTCGGACCGGCCTTCCATGGAACACCTCTTGCTACTGTCTGGGCAGACCATCCGCACATAGTAATTCTGTGCAGAAAGGAGATGTGTCTATGAAGCTTATCTCCTTCAGCCTTACCCTTGGCCTTTCCGTAAGCCTCCTCTCAGCGCAATCCTCCGATCTCGCCAGCCTGCATAGCAGTCTGACCACGGCCTGCAAAAGCATCCGCGGCCATGCCGGTCGAATCGTGGCAGAAGCCAGCGAGACCGAACTGAACAAGGATGTTGCGCAAGCACACCTTCGTGAAGTGGCCCACTACCAGGAGGAAATGGAAGAAAATCTGAAGTCCGCTCAGCCTCTTCTAACGGCTACTCAACGCAAAGCCACGGATGCGGAACACAAAGCCCTCGAGAAAGTCTGTGAGACAGTGAAAGACCTCATCAGAAAACTCGAGAAGGAATTCGCGGCAGCAAAGCCGGAACGGCGTGCCATCCGTGAGTTGGCAACAAAAATGCGGAATGAAATGACGTACGGCAAAGAGGTCCATGACCAGCTTAAGAAAAAGCTTGGCATTCAGTGAACGTGAATCCGGAACAACATGACATACAGGCTTGAAGCAAACGCTCTGGACCGTCTATTCAAGGCCCTCGGTACGAAAGGATACGTCATCTTCGGGCCTACAGTGAGGGACAGCGCAGTGGTATACGATCGTATTGAATCACCCAATGACCTTCCGGCGGGTTGGGCCGATCAGCAAACAAACGGTTCCTACCGGCTTGTCAAGACCGACTCCCCAGCGTATTTCGATTTTACCGCTCCACCGCAATCGTGGAAAAGATTACTTTTTCCCCCCAGTCTCCACCTCTTCCGCTCTCATCGAAGGAATGGAACGTTGGAAATCCTTGAGGAAGAACACGAGACGGAGCCAATGGCCTTCCTGGGCGTGCGGCCCTGCGACCTTCGCGCACTCGCCATTCTCGACAGTGTGTACCTCAACGGCGGGGCCTCCGATTCCACATACAGGCAGAGACGCGAAAAAACCCTCATCATTGCCGTCAATTGCACGAGAGCCGGAGGCACGTGCTTTTGTGCTTCAATGGGTACGGGACCGGAGGCCGGAGCGGGTTTCGATCTGTGCCTCACCGAACTTGTTTCTGAGCATGATCACTACTTCCTCGTCGAATCCGGAAGTGCAAAAGGCGAATCATGTGTGAGCCCCCTCCAGGCTCGTGAAGCAACCCCCCAAGAACAAACTTCGGGTCGCGAGGCGATTCGAACTGCCGCAGCCGCAATGGGCAGAAGCCTGCAGACGCAGGGGCTTCCGGAGCTCCTTGCAGCCAATCTCTCGCATCCGCGATGGGATCAGATCGCCCGAAGATGCCTCGCATGTGCAAATTGCACGATGGTGTGCCCCACCTGCTTCTGCTCAACAGTCGAAGACAGTACCGATCTTTCCGGAGCGATTGCATCGCGCACGAGGCTCTGGGATTCCTGTTTCACGGCCGAGTTCTCTTATATCCACGGGGGCAGCCTGCGCCCAACCATCAAGAGCCGATATCGTCAATGGATGACCCACAAGCTCTCGTCGTGGGTGGCTCAGTTCGGGAGCTTCGGCTGCGTGGGATGCGGTCGCTGTATTACCTGGTGTCCTGTCGGAATCGATCTGACTGAAGAGGCGAGGATTCTGCGCGGTCAGGCCGCTGAACATGTTTGATCTCTAACGGAGGTACCCATGGAAACCCTGCAACCCATCCTTGCCGAGCATCCGTTTTTCCAGAAGCTTGAGCCTGAGTATCTTGCGCTCATCACCGGCTGCGCCTCGAACGTCAAATTCGACGCCGGGACGTACATTTTCCGCGAAGGCGAAGAAGCCCATCATTTCTATTTGATCCGTCAGGGAAAGGTTGGACTTGAAATTTTCATTCCGGAACTCGGGCCTGTAACCGTGCAAACCGCCGGAGAGGGCGAGTTGATCGGATGGTCCTGGCTCGTGCCGCCCTATGAATGGCACTTCGACGGGCAGGCGTTGGAATTGACGCGGGCGATTGCTCTCAATGCAAAGTGCCTCCGGCAAAAATGCGAAGCCGATCACGATCTCGGTTATCAACTCCTGAAGCGCTTCGTGACCATTATGGAACAGCGTCTTCAGGCGACGCGCCTGCAACTTCTCGATCTCTATGGTTCCCGTACCTGAAAACCTTGTCCTGTCCGAGATACCTTCCATGGTTCCCGTACCTTGCAGGGTAATGCGCACATACCAGGAGACCGGCGATACGTTTACCCTGGAACTTGAATCTCTATCGCAGGACGGCTTCTCGTTCCGCCCTGGCCAATTCAACATGCTTTATATCCATGGTGTCGGCGAAGTACCGATTTCCATCAGCGGAGATCCTCACAAACCCGAATCCGTCGTGCATACGGTGCGAGTCGTTGGAATCGTAACATGGGGAATCAAGAAGCTCCGCCGCAGGGATTTCCTTGGGATTCGCGGACCTTTCGGAACACCCTGGCCGGTGGATCTGGCTGAAGGCAACGACGTTGTAATTGTTGCAGGAGGCATCGGCCTTGCTCCGCTTCGGCCCGCAATCTACGACATTCTTGCACGGCGGGAGAAATTCGGAAAATTCGTCCTCCTGTACGGAACCCGCGGTCCGTCGGACATCCTGTATTTTCGCCAGCTCGAAGACTGGCGTGCCCGGTTCGATTTTGATCTTCACGTCACCGTTGACCGGGCCTTTGGACCATGGAAAGGAAACGTAGGGGTTGTCACAACGCTTATTCCCAAGGCCCACTTTGATCCTGTGAACACTGTTGCTCTGATCTGCGGGCCCGAAGTGATGATGAGGTTTACCATTCTCGAACTTCTGAAGAAGGGAATCCCCGAGGACAAGATCTTCATCTCAATGGAGCGGAACATGAAATGCGGAATTGGCCTCTGCGGCCACTGTCAGTTTGGTCCGCATATTGTTTGCCGTGACGGGCCAGTGTTCCCATACTCCGCAGTGCGGCACCTGCTTGGAATCAGGGAGATCTGATTATGGCCGGCAAAGGAATCCCGAAACTTGCTGTCTGGAAGTTTGCATCGTGCGACGGATGCCAGCTGTCGCTGCTGAATTGCGAAGAAGAGCTGCTCGCGCTTTCCTCGGCTGTGCACATGGCCTACTTTCCCGAGGCTTCACGTGCCATGATTAAGGGGCCTTATGATATTTCGCTTGTGGAAGGATCAATAACCACGCCCCATGACGCTGAGCGAATCCATCAGATCCGCCGGTCATCCGCCGCGCTGATAAGCATTGGCGCCTGTGCAACAGCCGGTGGCATTCAGGCATTGCGGAATTTCGCCGACGTAAGGGAATTCACATCACTTGTCTACGCATCCCCCCAGTTCATCGAAACTCTGGGAAAATCGACGCCAATTTCAGATCACGTTTCTGTGGATTTCGAACTCAGAGGATGCCCTATCAGCAAGAATCAGTTGCTTGAAGTTCTGACTGCATTCCTCCATCGACGCAAACCGGCCATACCGTCGTACAGCGTCTGCATTGAATGCAAACGAAAGGGCGTTGTTTGCGGACTCGTCGCTCACGGTCCTCCCTGTCTTGGTCCCGTGACGCAGGCCGGCTGTGGAGCTCTTTGTCCGACCTACGCCCGCGGGTGCTATGGATGCTTCGGCCCGAAGGAAACCCCGAACACAGGGTCCCTGACGGCAACATGGAAAGAGAGCGGCATGGACGATGCGGAGCTCCTGCGGCTCTTCCGCAGTTTTACCGCCACAGCCGAGCCATTCCGCAAAGAAAGTGAATCCCATGAAATCCAGAACAATTAAGGTCGAAACACTCGCCCGTGTCGAAGGTGAAGGCGGCCTCAAAATCAGGCTCAAGGGAAGGAAGGTTGAAGAAGTGAATCTTCGCATTTACGAGCCGCCTCGATTCTTCGAAGCATTTCTTCGCGGCCGCGCTTACAGCGAAGCCCCCGACATCACGGCCAGAATATGCGGAATATGTCCCGTCGCCTACCAGATGAGCTCGACGCAAG
>JACQPU010000315.1 GCA_016207365.1 Ignavibacteriales bacterium
ACGCTATCAGGAAGCGAGGAAAAACACGTTGCAGCATTTCCAGGAGCGCCAGAAGAGCGTTCTCCAGGATTTTGAAAAGCGCGTGAAGGAACAGGGATTCGATCTTGTGCAGGTTCAGGTTGGCAATATGATGAGGCCCGATGTCGTTCCGGTGGTGAATGAACAGCCATTGAACCTTGATCAGGCAGAGGCGCTGGTCGCGAAAGGGGAGATTACGAAGGAAGATTTTGAGCGCATGAAAGGAACGCAAGCCGATCTGGAAAAACAGATGTCTGCCGTGTTCCGGGAGCTCCGCAATATCGAAAAGAAGGTGCAGCAATCGCTCGTGGAGCTCGAAGAGCGCCTTGTCATGCCCATCGTGGATGAGGGTGTTGAAGTTCTCAAGGCGACGTATGATGATCCAAAAGTTCAGTCGTATCTTAACGATATTCGCGAGGATATTCGCCAGCATCTTGACCGGTTTCACGGGAAACCGGCTATAGCGCCGGAGCAGCAAGCTGATGAATCGCAGGAGGAGCAGGACGATTTTCTGGAATACAAAGTAAACGTCCTCGTGGATAACGGAGACATGGACAAGATCCCCATCATTATTGAAACGAATCCCAAATACAAGAACATTTTCGGAACTCTTGAGCGTGAGCTGGAGCGGTCGGGGATTTGGAAAACTGATTTCATGCGCATCAAGGCGGGTTCACTTCTGCGCGCAGATGGAGGGTACCTCGTGCTTAACGCGCTTGATACGCTTATCGAACCCTGGGCCTGGCAGGATCTCAAGCGAACGCTCCGGACCGGAAAGATGGAGATTCATACATATGAACCGGTCTTCAGCTTCGCGCCGACGGGAATGAAACCGGAAGCAATTGAAATCAACGTGAAAGTGATCATGATCGGCGACGCGGAATTGTATCATCTTCTCTATGATCGTGACGAGGATTTTAAAAAGATCTTCAAGATCCGGGCTGATTTTGACTCCGAAATGCCGAAAGACGACAGCAGCATCGGACAGTACGTCCGGTTTTTAAAGATGGTGTGCGATGAGGAAAAGCTTCGACCCTTCGACGCGTCAGCGCTGGCTCAGATCATCGAGTTTGGCGTCCGGCTTGCAGGACGACAGAAGAAAATCTCCACACGGTTCAATATTATTGCAGATGTCGCACGGGAAGCGAATTATTGGGCGCTGAAAAGCGAGGAAAAGGTTGTTTCCGCCGCCCATGTTGAGAAAGCCGTTGAAGAGCGCGAATACCGGGTGAAACTCGTTGAAGACAAAATTCAGGAATTGATCACGGATGGGACATTCATGATCGACATGGAGGGGAAGACCGTGGGTCAGGTGAATGGATTGACGGTCTATGACCTCGGGGAGCATGCCTTTGGAAAGCCTACGCGGATCACGGCAAGGACATCGCTGGGACGTTCAGGTGTTATTAACATTGAACGCGAGTCGGATTTGAGTGGTCCGACACACAACAAGGGCGTGGCGATTCTTACGGGCTATCTGCGGAGCCGGTTTGCACAGCGCATACCCCTTGTCATGGATGCCAGCATTACTTTTGAGCAATCCTACGGCGGGGTTGACGGTGACAGCGCCTCATCGACGGAAATATATGCCATCCTTTCCAGCCTTTCGCATCTTCCCATTCGACAAGACATCGCAGTCACAGGTTCCGTCAATCAAAAAGGCGAGATTCAGCCGATCGGAGGGGTCAATCTGAAGATTGAGGGATTCTTTGATGCCTGCCGGGCTAAGGGGCTCACGGGAACGCAGGGGGTTGTGATTCCGGCCAAGAATGTTCCGGAGCTCATGCTGAGAGAGGATGTCATTGAGGCCGTTCGTAAGAAGCAGTTTCACATCTATGCTGTGGAGACTGTTGAGGAGGGCATTGAAATTCTCACGGGTGTGCGGGCAGGCGGGCAGGATAAGAAGGGAGACTTTGAAAAGGGGACGGTTTTTGGGAGGGCGGCGGGGTGTCTCACCGACTATGCGATCCGCTGGAGGAATTACGAGCGGGGGAAATGACCTCAGGGAAGCACTTCATTCCTGTTTTTCAGTTCCTTGATTGTTGATGTCCTGATCCGCCGGAATCCTCTGTCGTTTCTCAAAAGCACCAATGCCGCAATTTGTTCGCCCGTCAGGATATGCGGCAGGATGACGTGGTCCGCTCCTTCCTCGTACAACCGCAGAGCATCCTTTACGGAATTCGCGTACACAATAATCTTTGCCCGCACTTTGCGGGCCTTCAAGTATTTCAGGAGTGCCTCATTGCTTGTACCACGAAGATAGTCATCCGGCAACGTGCAAATTACGATGCTTGCTCGGTGGATACCCATCTCTTCCAGGGCATCGAAATGGCTGATATCAATGTAGGACGCCGCAATCCCGCGTGCTCGGAGTCGTTCAAGTACCTCAGGATTGAAGTCAAGGACATGGACAAGCGGCCACTCGGGGCGGATAGCCTCCACGAGGCCACTGCCAACCCTGTGGCAGCCAAGAATGACAATCTCTCCTTCGCGGGTCTCATAGACATCCTCATCCTGTAAATGGGAGCTTCTGATGCCAATCTGTTCCATCAGTCGCACACCAAGTCTGGCAAGGACATGACTGCTCATGATCATGTATGTAGAGGCGGTGGAGGTGATAACGAGCGTGAGGGCAATAAGTGAGACGATCTCCGGCGTGATATGGCCATAGGAAAGACCGAGGGAAGCAATCACGAGTGAGAATTCGCTCGATTGGGATAGGTTCAGTGAGGAGAGAATTCCGGCCCGGGAGCCGAGTCTCATGAACATGCTCACAGGAAGGATGGAGGCGATGCGGCTCCCGATGATGAACGCCGAGAGCAGGAAGCCGGAAATTACCATGCCGACCGAGGAGAGAAGAATCTGCATACCCAGTGACACAAAGAACAGGGTGACAAAAAAATCGCGCAGCGAGCGGATTTTGGCGATCACGTCGTGTGAGTAGGGGAACGTCGAAATACTTACGCCTGCGATCAAGGCGCCCATGGCGATGGAAAAACCCGCTTCGAGTGCGAGCCAGCACATCACGAAACACCACGCAATCGACAGTACAAGCACCATTTCCGGATTTCTTGCCACGCGCTGGAACGCGGCCGGAAGGGCGTATCGGCTGACAAGGAAACTCACCAGAACAAGGCCGAGGCCGAGAATGATCGAAACGACGACGGGACCGAATGAAGGGTCATTGATGTTGCTCTGACCCGCGAGAACGAAAATTGCGAGGGCGTCCTGGACAAGAAGAATGCCAAGGGTCACGCGCCCCGGGAGGGTGTCGAGTTCGCCCCGATCGCTAAGCAGCTTGACCACGATCATCGTGCTGCTGAAGGAAAGCGTCACGCCAATATAGACCGCATCGAGTTGTTTATAGCCCAGCCAAAGAGCGAGGGCATAGCCCAGGAGCGAACAGAGAGCAACCTGGACAACACCGATGACCGATGAAGCAGTCCCAGACCGGACGAATTTCTTGACATCAATTTCCAGTCCGACGATAAAGAGGAGGAACGCAAGGCCAAGTTCCGAAATGGCGGTGACATCTTCCTGCCGCTCAATGAGTCCGAGGCCGTGGGGGCCGATGATCATCCCGGCGGCGATGTATCCGAGGAGAGGCGGCTGTCGGAGGAACTGAGCGAAGTATGCGAGAACCGACGCGGCAACGATGGAAAGGCCGATCGCAAAGAGGATAGAAGAATGCATGGCTCCAATCCTACAAAATCTTTGGGTGACGTTCAATTAAATCGTGCACGGGGGTGACGATGGTCAAGGAGTATCTGGGAAAACGCAATCGTTGGTTTTCTGTGGGGTTTTTTATAGCTTGTAAACACTAACAGAATCCTCATGATAGGCATCGAATACATTCTACTCATCGGTTCCGCGCTTATTCTGATGAGTACCGCAATCGTGAAACTGTCGGACAACCTGGGGGTCCCGACGCTTCTGTTGTTTCTCGCAGTGGGAATGCTGGCGGGATCGGAAGGGCCGGGAGGGATCGACTTTGATGACCCTCGACTTGCCAGTTCTGTGGGTATCGTCGCGCTGATCTTCATTTTATTCGGGGGCGGCCTGGAAACACGATGGTCGTCTGTGCGCTCAGTCCTTCTCCCGGCAGTAGGTCTTTCAACGTTCGGCGTGTTGATCACGGCATTGACGGTGGGTGGGTTTGTCCATCTCGTCCTGGGATATCCTCTGGAATATGGTTTGCTTCTGGGTTCCGTTGTCTCCTCGACGGATGCTGCCGCGGTATTCTCGGTCCTGCAATCAAAGAAACTCAGCCTGAAGGGTGAACTCAAACCTCTTCTTGAACTGGAGTCCGGGAGCAACGACCCCACAGCAGTCTTTCTCACTGTAGGATTTATTGAAATTGTTCTTTCACCCCACCTCCCCTTAATTCAGTTTCTCGGTCTTTTCATTGCTCAAATGGGATTAGGGGGACTGATTGGTTACGGGCTGGGGAAACTCATGGTTGTCTTGATCAACCGGCTGAGGTTCTCCTACGAAGGGTTTTATCCTGTATTTGCGCTGGCGTTCGCATGCTTTATTTACGCGATAAGCACCCTTCTCGAAGGAAGCGGGTTTCTCGCGGTGTACATTGCCGGTATTGTTGTCGGAAACAGCGAGTTTATCCAGAAAAGAAGCCTCCTGCGGTTCTTTGATGGACTGGCGTGGCTGAGCCAGATCGGAATGTTTCTTACGCTCGGTCTCCTCGTTTTTCCCTCGCAACTTCTGCCGGTTGTCGATGCAGGATTGATCGTTTCGGGCGTACTGATCTTCCTTGCACGACCTGTGAGCGTGTTTCTTGTCCTTGCATTCACAAGATTTACATGGAGGGAAAAAGCCTTCATTTCGTGGGTGGGATTACGGGGCGCTGTTCCCATCATCCTGGCGACATTTCCGCTTTTGGCCAGATTGCCCGGCGCGAATGTTATGTTCTATCTTGTTTTCTTCACCGTTCTCACATCGGCGCTTTTTCAGGGATGGTCGATTCCGCTTGCGGCGAAAGTACTGAATGTTGCGGGAAAGTCTGGGCAGAAAAAGAGATACCCCCTGGAGTTTTCCCGCATAGAGGATTCTGATACAGACCTGGTTGATCTCACCGTTCCCTATCATTCTGATGTTGTAGGTAAATCCATAGTTGATCTCGGCATTCCTGAGGATAGCCTTGTTGTTCTGATTTCTCGCTGAGAGCAATACATTGTCCCGAGCGGAA
>JACQPU010000313.1 GCA_016207365.1 Ignavibacteriales bacterium
CTCCGAAGCAACGCGAAAACCCGAAACAAACAGTTCAAAAAGTTGCTCAACACGAGGTCTGGACCTTTTGGGGGCAAGAACGAGGAGGAATTTTGCCGACCGCACGACAGACTCGCTCTTGAGAAACAGCGCGACAAACAGGGCAAGGGAAACCGCCGAGCCGGCAAGAAAGGCCGGACGGAGAGTTTCCGCATCGTCGACAAAGGCCGAGAGTGTGCCCGGAGAGAGAAACAGGATGAAGCACAGGAGCGCAACAACCGCGACGAGATCGATGATCCGTTCTGCCACGACGCTTCCCAAGGCCGTGCTCTTCGGAATCCCCTCAAGCCTCCCGGCGACGTACGGACGAACAAGCTCCCCAACGCGGGGAAGAACATTGTTGACCATGTACCCGATCATCACCGCGGCAAAGAGATTGCGGACAGAAAGATCCGGCTTCACATGCCCAAGCATGTATTTCCAGCGCTGGGCCCGGGCGTAGTGGCTCAGCAACCCCACAGGAATAATGAGCAGGATCCAACCGTACCTCAGGTTTCCGAGGGTCCCCACCAGCTCCCCAAGATCGATCCCCCGGAAGGCCACGGCAAGAAAGACAACGGCGAGGGCAATACTGAGCGCTGAACGAAGGACAGTCTTTGTTCTCGGCGTCATGCGGGAGTGTTAACGGAGATCCACCACGTCGGTCCCCTGCGGAGGTGAAAACTGAAACAGAGCATCTCCGACGGAGGCGTTCAAGGTCATCTCCCTGATCGAATACGTGGTCACAGTTTCGTTAACATCCTCGATTTGGATCTTACGAACCATCCACGATGCGGACTCAACCCAAAGCTTCACGGAGCGGATAAACGACCCGTCGTCCTTTGGGACAAGTTTCAGGACGGCCACCGTCTGCCGATCCGTTTTCTCGGTTCCCAGAATGGCGGCATAGTAGGTTCCGGGCAGATTGATCAGGAACTGCTCCGGCGAAATTGTGTTGCGATTCTCCTTGTAACTGTCGATCACAACCTGTTTGTTCACCGGTGAATAGGCCCATACCGTCTGTCCGTCTGTCACAAGCGTCTGGTGCTCGGACTCAATCCGATACTTGTTGGGCTTTTTCATGCTCAGGGTGCCGGAGAACTCCTGCCGGATGTTTGAGAACCCAAAGCGAACTTCCTGGGTGAACGTCGCCACCGCGTTTTCCATTGAATCAAAACGCTTCTTCATGCCCGCGGTGACGTTGGCCAATGTTGGGTCCTGCAACTCCGACCCCGCCGCGAACATCGCCGCGTGCATGAACACACCAAGGACTACAGCCGTCATCATACAAAGTTCCTCAGGATCGAATCCAACTCTGCTTCCGATTCTACAAGCACATCCCTGGCTTTGCTTCCGTCAAACGGTCCCACGATCCCTGCCGACTCCAGTTCGTCGACAAGCCTTGCTGCCCTTGAATAGCCCACCTTGAGCCGTCGCTGAAGAAGCGAAACCGACCCCTGCTGGTGTCGGACAATGATCCTCGCTGCCTCTTCAAAAAGCTCGTCTCTGCTCCCCTCCCCGGCACTCCCCGCAATCTTCTTCTTCTCAAACGCAGACGGGAGTTGCATGGGCTGGCTGTATCCTTTTTGTCTCCCAATATGCGTGGTAATTCCCTCGACTTCCATCGTCGAAATGAATGCATTCTGAATCCTGATCGGCTTCGGAGAACCTGGTGGGAAATACAACATGTCTCCGTTTCCGAGAAGCTGCTCCGCCCCATTCATGTCGAGGATTGTGCGCGAATCGATCTTTGTGGCAACCTGGTAGGCAATGCGCGCCGGGAAGTTTGCCTTGATAACACCGGTGATCACGTCGACGGACGGTCGTTGGGTGGCCAGCACCAGATGAACGCCGACTGCACGGGCTAACTGGGCAAGTCTGGCAATCGGCTCCTCGACCTCCCTGGCTGCAGTGATCATCAGGTCAGCAAGCTCGTCAATCACAACAATCAGGTAAGGGAGTTTGCGGTGATGGATCGCTTCCGTGTCGTGCAGGCGACCACTTTTCACTTTTTCGTTATAATCGGCAATGTTCCTGACACCTGCCGCTGCGAGTCGGTCGTACCGTTTTTCCATCTCCAACTCAACGCTTTTCAGAAGCAACACGGCATTGGCCGGTGTCGTGACAATATCTTCCTGAATGTCCGACGAAACAGCAAGATAGTGATACTTCAATTGGCGGAAATGGGAAAGTTCGATCTTCTTCGGATCGATGATCACGAACTTCACGTCGCTCGGATGGAGGCGGAAGATCAGGCTGCACAAGATTGTATTAATCCCCACGCTCTTCCCTGATCCCGTCGCGCCCGCGATCAACAGATGAGGCATACGGGTCAGATCATCGACGTACACTTCCCCTGTGATCGTTTTACCCAGCGCCAGAGGAAGCGCACCACGGGAATCCCTGAACTTCGAGGAGTTGATTACGCTCCGTATCGTGACGAGACTCGGGTGGTGATTCGGAATTTCCACGCCCACGGTTCCCTTACCCGGGATCGGGGCGATGATCCGAATCCCTTTCGCCTTCATTGCAAGAGCAATATCATCCTCAAGACTCTCGATTCGACTGATCTTAACGCCAGTAGCAGGCACAAGTTCGTAAAGCGTCACGACGGGACCTGGGGTTACCGAGACGCTGTCAATGGCGACGCCAAAGTCCGCAAGCTTGGAACGAAGAAGTTCTGCGTTCGCCTTCAATTCGCCCTCATCAACCTGCTC
>JACQPU010000028.1 GCA_016207365.1 Ignavibacteriales bacterium
CCCAGGATTCCGCCCTAAGGCGGGATTCAGAAGGCGGAATTTCGTGTTTAGGGTTTCGGATTTCGAAATTATCTGAGGAGGATTTATGAAACCGTTATGTTCGTTCTTGCTGGCCTGTGTTGCCGGATTCCTCCCTCTGCAGGTTTTCGGTCAGGACTTCAACGGCCTAGGCATGGGCCTCGGCACGCTTTCGCGTCTCTCAAAAGCTGAGACGCGCTCCATCAGCCCCGAGAACTTCACCGGCGAAAAGGGCAAGGGCGGGATGGCGACAGAGGGTACTGGCAAAAACGCTGCGCGGGATCTTGGTCGCGGATGGAAGATTTCCCCTTCGGTCAAGATCAAGCCGAAGGAGATATTCGTGCTTGGTGAGATCAAGGGAAGCGGCGCGATTCAACACATCTGGATGACACCAACGGGGCACTGGCGGTATCTGATCCTGAGAATGTACTGGGATGGAGAAACGGCGCCGTCCGTTGAGGCTCCTGTCGGCGATTTCTTTGGGTGTGGTTGGAATCAATATGCGCAGATTTCGTCTCTTGCCGTGTGCGTTAATCCGGGCAGCGCGCTGAATTCGTACTGGGAGATGCCGTTCCGCAAATCCGCCAAACTCACGATCGAAAATATCGGAGAAGAAGAAGTCACGGTATATTATCAAATCGATTACACTCTGACCGAAGTTCCTGACGATGTCGGGTATTTCCACGCGCAATTTCGCCGCCAGAACCCGCTGCCTTACAAAACGGATTACACGATTCTTGACGGTGTGAAAGGATGGGGTCATTATGTCGGAACCTATGTTGCCTGGGGTGTGAACAACACGGGATGGTGGGGAGAAGGGGAGATCAAGTTTTTCATCGACGGGGACGGAGAGTTTCCCACGATTTGTGGAACGGGAACCGAGGATTATTTCTGCGGGTCCTACAATTTTGAGAACAGGCAGACGAAGCAATATCAGGAGTTTACGACGCCGTACAGCGGTCTGGCGCAGGTGATCCGGCCGGACGGCGTCTATAATTCACAGCAGCGGTTCGGATTGTACCGGTGGCATATCATGGATCCCGTCAGATTCGGAACGAATCTCAGAATCACTCTCCAGGCGCTTGGCTGGCGTTCCGGTGGTCGCTATCTTCCGTTGCAAGACGACATTGCTTCAGTGGCTTTTTGGTATCAGAAGGAGCCGCATGCTCCTTTTCCGAAACTTCCCGACCGTGATTATTTGGAAATCCGTTAGCGTTTCGCCAAAATAGTTGTCAATGCCGAGGCCACAAAATGTAGGGACGAAATGCACTCTGGCAGGGACGAATAGAAGTTTGACTGAGTTACTGTAATTCATCTCGGTGATGCGTTTCCCCTTGACATTACCTCCAAAAAATTCTATACTCTGGCTATAAAACCTTGTTTTACTAATAAAACACCCATCAACGACGACCGCACGCGCAGCTTTCACGTTTGATGTGCGATCGTACACGCGGCGAAGCGAGGAGAACCGACCCACAACGATTGTTGACAAACCCGGCAGAAGAAGGAGCCCCGTTGAAGAGCGGAGGCCGGTCACAGACTTCTCAGTTACCAAACCCATCACTCACCTTCCTGAAAGGAGGATGAATGCCGGTTGAATTGTTACAGCGTCTCCGCGTTACCCACCGAATTCGGCAGTACACATACCTTTCCAACGGTACTTTTCACATAAGGAGAAGCACTATGAATTCTGTCAGGTGCCGAACGCTCCTGGTTGCGCTTTTCAGTCTCGTGGTATCCGCGAGTCTTCTGGCTCAGAGCGGAAAGATCACGGGAGTTGCGAAAGACGCGACGAGCGGAGATCCCATCGTCGGCGCGAACGTGATCATCGAGGGCACAACCCTCGGAGGCGCGGCCGATGGAAACGGGGTCTATTTTATTCTGAACGTCCCTCCGGGAACATATCGGTTGGTTGCTTCAGCTGTCGGTTATGCGCGACAGACAGTGACCAACGTCGGAGTGTCGGCCGACCAGACTGTGACACAGGATTTCAGTCTGCAATCCGAAGCGATCGGATTGGAGGAAATCGTTGTCGAAGCGCGGCAGCGTATCGTCGATAAATCTCTGACAGGCACCAAGACGGTGCTTGGAAGGGATGAAGTTTCCAACACGCTTCCGGTCACGTCGGCTGTGGAGATTCTCAACACAACACCAGGTGCATATAAAGGGTTCATCCGCGGCGGACGAATCCAAGAGAGCAAAACTATCGTCGATGGTGTTGACATCAGTGACGCCTACTATGCCCCGGCCGGCGATCAAACAGTCACCAGCGTTTTTCTTGTCTACACAAGCACGCCCCGGTATAAAGGGAGCGAGCTGAACTCGACCGGAGGTCTGAATTTCAGTTCCATTGAACAGCTCAACGTCAACACCGGCGCAGTCGGCGCTGAATATTCTACCGCCACCGCAGGTGTTATTAACTATACGCTGAAAGAAGGCCGTGGACCATTGAGTGGAAGTTTCTTTGCACGCGCGAGTCAGTTCAAAGGCCTGGAGTACAAAGGTCCGAACGTTTACTGGAATGACGCCATCTATTTCGCCGAACGTGACCTCTTGAGCCGACGGGTGGATTCTCTCAGAACACTCCGCGCAGGCGGAGCCCCCCCTGCCCAGTACTCCACACTCGCGGCGGATAGCGCGCGGCTGGGTCGGTATACGTATAGCCTAGGGAAATATAACAATCAGGACAGCCCTCAGATCGAACTTGAAGGATCAGTGGGCGGTGACATCATGCCAGACTGGAATTTCTTCCTGAGTGGTCGGTATTTCGACTCGAATGGCCGGTTGCCAAACGAAAAAACCCGCGAGCTGAATATCACGGGTAAGACGAACTACCAGCTGACCAATGATATGCGTATCTCCGCCTTCAGCATCATTACGGACAGGGGATACTTCCTCAAATGGAAGAACCGGTCGTATCAAGAATCGGCCCGGTACTTCCTGGAAGGTGTGCCGAAATCGGACGGCGGCGATGTCATTGCCAGCGCAAAGCTGACACATGTGCTCTCCCCGTCAACCTTCTATGAGGTTCAGGCCAGCATCAACTCGTCCATCAACCGCGTTGGCTATATCGACAGCAACGGCGATGGAAAAATCGAGCTCGACGAGGATGATGGCACGTTCTTAACTCTCTCGAGCCTTGCAGAGGCAAACAAGTACATTTCAAACACGGACCTTTCGAAATTCTTCCGCAACCAGGACGAGCCGGCGAGCTCCACAAACTTCCAGTTCAATGCCGGTAATACGACGGTAAGACTTGCCCGGCCCGGGTTCTACTATGAGAACTTTTCATCCCAGGTGATCGCCCTCAAAGGCGACATCACGAGTCAGGTGACCCACAACCATCAGTTGAAGGGTGGCTTCCAGATCCGGTTGCATGACCTCGACATGGTTCGCCGCTCCTCCTACCTGGGTGCAATCGATGCCCGGAAGCAATTCTATAACGAAGAGTGGAATATAACGCCGTCGGAATACGGTATCTATGTCGCCGATCGCATGGAATTTGCCGGGCTGATCATCAATCTGGGTGCGCGTCTGGACATCTGGGATCCGGCAGCGCAGGATTTCGGCAACTACTTTGCTCCGTATAAGACCGACAGTACGGCATTCGGCGGCATTAATGTTCTCGACCGCGTAACGGTGCGAACACGGGAAGTCGACCCCGTGGTTTCGTTCTCACCAAGATTCGGCGTTTCTCATCCGATCTCAGATGAAGCGGCGATGTATTTCTCATTCTCCCGCAATACGCTCCCGCCACCTTATTCGCGGATGTTCGGCTTCTATAATAACTTCGGCAACATCTCACTACCAAATGTATCAAGCATAAGACAGGAACCGTATCGCTCATCCAACTATGAGCTGGGTGTACAGTGGGAGTTCATGCCGCAGAGGTTCGGATTGAACTTCACCGCATACCTGCGAGACATCGAGAACTACGGCTTCTCTTATTTCAATGTTGTCCCGAGCGGCGCAGGCGGAACCGGAACGAACTATAACATAGGATTCTCAGCAGGGCTTGCTGACGCACGCGGCGTTGAGGTGAGCCTCCAGGCTCTTCCGCAGCGCTATTTCGATTTGGTCACCGTCGTTGGCCGTCTGAACTATGCGTATACGTATATTAAGGAGTCGCAATTTGCCGGTCTGGATCAAAAGATGCAGACATCATTCTCGACGGCAAACGGCGATAGCGCACGACTTGCGGGCGACCTTCCGTTTGAGGACATCAATTTCTACAACAAGGTGTTCGTCAACGTTCAGGGCACCAACAGCACGCTCACGGGTGGATACGACAGGACACACCGCATTACGTACACGTTGTTGCTCACCTTCCCCGAGGACATTCGACTGACGTCGATCGGCACGTTCCAGAGCGGATTCTTCTATCCGCTGACGCTGGTGGATCCGCGTGTGTCGAGTCGTGAACTTGGAGAGGCGCCGTGGAACAAGATGGTTAATCTCCGCCTCGAAAAGGGCTTCACGTTCTCTGGCCTGCGGGCGGCAGTATTTATTGATGTCAAGAATGTGTTCGATTGGGAAAACATTCTCGGGTACGATAGAACCACGACAGGTACATCGAAATGGGAAACGTCACTGGCGGCCGGAGAACCTGATCCCACAGGCGATAGGAAGCGGTCGGTTGGTCCTGACGGAACCCTCTTCTACGACATTCCGCGCGAGTTCTATTTTGGCGTACGCGTTGAATTCTAACCGGACTATCACTTGTCAATAAGGAGTACAGGCATGAAACATTTCCTTAAAAAGGCGACTCAGGCGGCCGCCATCCTGGTTTTGACAGCGATGGTTTGGTCCCAGTCGTTTGCACAGACGGCGCCGGCGACGAACGTGATCGGATACCCGGGCGCGGGAGTGATCCAGGCCGGGGACCTCTGGGAATCGCTCCTGCCGTCGGGATTCGGTCCGTTCTATGGAGAAGCCGGTACTGCCCCCACGTTGGGCAACCGACAGTTCATTCGCTTCGGCAATTTCGATCGTGCATGGACAACGCCGAACAGCCATTGGCCAGGCGCGTTTCCGTGGACAATGTTCTGGTCGCACTACATGCATGTGATGGAATACAACCCCGATAACACCTGGAACCCGGCGACGATTGGTGGTAACGCCAATCCGAGCTATTTTTCCGGCTCGGGGGTCAATTACTCTTATCTTGCATTCAAGTCCACCGTTGCAGGGGCAAGCAATACCAGCCGCAAATACAGCATCGAGCCGTATTTCGTCGATGCTCAGAAGAACCATGTTGTCTACGAAGCCGGATTCCCGTCAAATCTGGGCGTCGATGTAAAGATTCGGGCGCATGGATTCTCTGGACCGAACTGGAACAACCTCAACGATTTCGTGATCGTGGAAATCGAATTCACGAACACGGGTGAGATTGATATCAACATGGATGGCGTCACCGAGAGCACGACGCACCAAATCCGGGCACTCGCGCTCAACATGGCCGGTGAAATCTTCATGTCGATTTCCAGCCAGCCGGGTGGCGGACGAAACGTCAACTCGATTTCCAATCGGTTCACTCGCATGGGCGGTTGGATCGGTGACCTGGATCCGAATAACGAGCCGTGGGC
>JACQPU010000320.1 GCA_016207365.1 Ignavibacteriales bacterium
CAGTTCTACAAATTCAACGTCCGTCGTAATCCCAGCTCGCCGCCACAATCGAGCGAAGAAGAAAACAGTCAGCATGCCGCCGAAAAGGAAGTTCCACCAAATCCAATTCCCCGCGATGCCATTCCGGGCAACCAGTTCCGTCACTGCAAGAGGCGTGTCAGCCGCGAAGGTCGTCGCAACCATGGATGTTCCGGCCAACCACCACGGGAGATTCCTTCCTGACAGGAAGAATTCCTGAACGCTGCGCCCGGCGCGTCGCGTAAAATACGTGCCAATGCCTGCACTGAGGATGAAGTACGCTCCTACAATGACCCAATCAACGATTTGCATGAGAATTGAATTGAGGGATCCCGTTTCGTCGCTATCCCGGAGCCCCGGGACTGCAGAAACGGGCAAGACGGGTCAAATTTACAAGAACAGAGAGGGAATAGCAAAGGGAAAAACAAAATGGTGTTCCTTGCGCTGAGCAAGTCGAAACACTTGCGCAAGTCACCAAGAATTCATATTTTCCACAACCTTTTTCGAAAATGACCGACCGAAGCCAGCCAGATGGCCCTTGACCTCCTTGACCAGATTCTCCCCAGTGTTCAACGGCATATTTATCCGGCCATCGTCCCTATAAGTGATTGGAAAATAAAGGTTGGTGACATTCCAAACGGATTTGCACCATCCCTCAACGACAATAATTGGACTCCCATCACGCCTCCACAAGCCCGATGGGGCGCGTATGACACCACCTTCTGGTTCAGGTCAAAAGTCACCATACCCCCAGGATTCGCCAATCAGCCCCTGGCCCTCCTGCTCGATTTTTCTGAAGGCCTTCTCTTTGTCAATGGAAAGGCTCACCATGGTCTCGACGGACACCATTGGGCCGTACCACTCACGCCGCGAGCAAGAGCCGGACAAACATACTCCCTGGCCGTGCAGGCGCACAGCGGACGAAAAAAAGAACAAAATGAATTCCGGCAAGCCGACCTGGCGGTGGTCAATCCGACTGCCCGCGCGCTGCACAGCGGACTCTCTCTCCTGCGGGACCTGGAAAAATTCTATGGACAGGGATCGCCGGAATCCAAGGAAATCCGTGAGCTCATCCGCCGGTCACTTATTTACCTCAAGTATTTCAAGCCGGATGGCGAAGAGTATCCGAATGCCATAGGTCGGGCGTACAGGTTTCTGACGCAAACTCTGGAGGCAGAGTTTCGAACAGAAATCCCCGGCAAGATCCACGTCCTCGGTCAGTCGCATCTCGACGTCGCGTGGCTGTGGACGCTTCGGGAAACACGCCGAAAAGCCGCAAGGACATTTTCATCCGCACTGCGTCTCATGGAGGAGTTTCCGGAATTTCGCTTTGCGCAGAGCCAACCCCTCCTGTTGGATTTCGTCAAAAGCGATCATCCTGAACTGTATAAGTTGATCCGGCAGAGAATTGCGGAGGGACGATGGGAACCGGTCGGAGCCATGTGGGTAGAACCGGATTGTCAAATGCCTTCCGGGGAATCCCTTATCCGTCACATCGCCCGCGGAAAACGCTTCGTGAAACAGGAATTTGGCATCGATATCGACACGGCCTGGCTTCCGGATTCATTCGGTTTCCCCTGGTCCCTTCCACAGATTCTCGTCAAATCGGGCATCCGGTATTTCTTCACGACAAAACTGAGCTGGAATGATACGACGGCGTTTCCGTACAATTCATTCCGATGGCAGGGAATCGATGGCACGCAAGTGCTTGCACACATGCCACCGGTAGGACTCGAGGGACAAATAAAGCCTGCTGATTTCCGAAAAAATTGGGAGCGCTTCAGCCAGCAGGAACAGTTGTCCGATGTTCTGCAAACCTATGGCCATGGCGACGGAGGAGGAGGGCCGACAGCAGGCGATCTGCACGCGCTTTCGTTCATGCAGCAGCTCCCCGCCCTACCCACTGTTCGCATTACTTCCCTCAAAGAATTCTGCCTGAAGCTCGAAGAGCACTCCAAAGAACTGCCTGTATGGAGCGATGATCTGTACCTCGAAAAACATCGCGGCACATTCTCCACAAACGGACGAATAAAGAAAGCACACCGGGTATCTGAACGGGCCTTGTACACTGCCGAACTCCTTTCGGTCCTGGCCCTTCTCTGCAGCGGACGAAAATACCCCGAGGCTGATCTTGAGAAATCGTGGAAAAGACTCTTGCAGAATCAGTTCCACGATATCCTCGCGGGCACGGTTATCCAGGACGCAGCAGAAGAGGCGCTTAAGGATTTCGACCGTATCCGCGCAGTTGCTGAAAGCGTTGTGAAGAGCTCCGCAACTGTGCTTTCAAGATCCGTTCGACGTCGCGCGAAGGAGTTCCATTTCTCGGTCTTTAACACGCTGCCCTGGACACGGAGCGCATATGTTGAGGTTCCGATCAAATCAAAGGAACGGAATTTCAGGGTGACCGATGCACGGGGGAAGAGCGTTGAGTATCAGATTATTGCACGCGCAAAAGGTGTGACCACGATTCTCTGTTATGTGGAGGACATCCCGCCGGTAAGCGCTGTTCACCTGACGATCATTCCGACGGACACGAAGCGGGACATCGAAGCCCAATGGAAAGCGAGCACACGCCTGATCGAAACGCCAATTTATCGCATCCGCATGGATTCGCAAGGCAATTTCACATCCATCCAGGATAAGAAATCGAGAAAGGAAGTGCTGAAGAAAGGCCAGCGTGGAAATGCCCTGCAGAGTTTCCACGATGCGCCGGACGAATGGGAGGCCTGGGACCTCGAAGGCGGCTACGACAACCGAAAGGCCGATGTTTTGAGGTTCAAATCTGCAAGAGTGGCAGAGGAAGGTCCCCTGAGAATGACGATTGAGGTTATCCGAAGATCCGACCGGGGATCCATCGTGCAGCAGCGAATCCAACTCTTCCACAGATCGCCCCTCATTGAATTCAGAACGCGGCTTGTCTGGAATGACTCGAATATCCTCGTTAAAGCCGCTTTTCCGCTTAACGTTCATTCCTCAGCACTGCGATGTGAAGTGCCCTTCGGTTCTCAGGAACGGACAACAAAACCAAAAACCCCGGCGGAAAGGGCCAAGTTCGAGGTACCGGTTCACCAATGGATGGATATTTCGGACCCCAAATTTGGTGTGAGCCTCCTCAACGACGGGAAGTATGGCTGCGATGCCAAGGAATCGACCATGCGTCTCACCCTTATCCGGTCTCCCCATTATCCGCATCCGATCGATCCCCGCGCATCCACAGACAGTGCGGTGACAGACCAGGGCGACCAGGAATTCAGCTATGCCCTGTATCCGCACCAGGGTGACTGGCGGAAAGCCGAAACGGTGCGGCGTGCCCGGGAATTCAATCACCCGGTCCTGGTATGGTCGAATGTGGAGCCCAGGGAATTTCCCCCTCTCCTTCATTCTCTCCCCTCGAATATCCTTGCGGACTCGATCAAGCGGGCGGATAATGGCGACGGGATCGTGATCCGCCTCCACGAAGCCCATGGACAGGTTACACGCTGTACACTTCAGAGCGGATTCGGGATTCTGCAGGCAGAAGAATGTGACCTCATGGAACAGGTTCACACCAAACTCAAAACCTCAAAAGGGGGAATTCCGCTTAAATTTTCTCCGTTTGAGATAAAAACGTTGCGGGTCAGGTTTCGCGCGCGGAAAAGCCGCTAAGTCTGAGGAATTATGACGAGGAAGGAGATTACGCGAAGAGATTCTTCAGCACAAACCAGACATTTGCGGGCCGCTCGGCAAGCCGCCGCACATACCATGGGAACCAGTAGGACCCGTAGCTGATCAGGCACCGAACGGAATACCCCTCCGCCGCAAGCCGTCGCTGAACATCTGTCCGAATCCCATAAAGTAGCTGTAACTCGTACCGGGACTTGTCCAATCCACGCCTTCTCGATTCTTCATTGATGCGGTCGATCAGGGACTGGTCGTGCGTGGCCACACCGAAAAAAACTCCGTTCGCTGCCGCATCAAGCATGGTTTTGGAAAGTGTGAGATAATTCGCATCAACTTCAGCTTTCCTGGTAAATGCCACGTCCGGTGGCTCTTTGTAGGCGCCCTTCACAAGCCGGATGCCTGGGGAGAGCGGAAGAAGCTCGGCCAGGTCACGTTCTGTTCTCCGAAGGTACGACTGAAGGCAAACGCCGACCTTCTTGTGGCGCTCCCGCATACGTCTATAAATCCGAAGGGTCCGATCGACGTAGGGGCTCTGTTCCATATCTATCCACACCCAGGTCTTTGCTTCTTCTGCCGCCTGGATGATGCGCTCAAGGTTTCCGACACAGAGATCCTCCCCCAAATCGAGACCAAGTTGGGTCAGTTTGACGGACAAGTATGCATCCACACCGAGGTTGCTGATTTTGCGCGATGCATCAACGTAATGGTCGGCAACCTCCCGGGCCGTATGTTCATCGAGGACATTTTCCCCCAGGCGAGTAAAGATCGTATTGATGCGGTCCTGCTTCAGTGCGGATGCTGCTGCAAGCGCGTCATCGAGCTCCTCACCGGGCATGAACCTGTTGACGGCGCGGCGTATAAAACGGTAGCGCGGGAGTTTCTCCCGCAATGTTCGGTTTTCTGAAATCCAGAGCAATGCGGATCGTGCAAGTCCCATCGTGCGACTCCTTACAACACGCTCTTCAGGGATCCCCCGTCAACCTGCAGGGTTGCCCCAGTAATGTATGATGCAGCGGGCGACAAGAGAAACACCGCCGCCCGTGCATACTCTTCAGGCTCCCCATACCGGCCCAACGGAATCTGACCAAGCATGGCTTGCTTCTGGTCCTCCGGAGTAACTCCCCTGCTCCTCGCATTCACGGCATCCAATTCTTTCACACGATCCGTGTCTATCCGTCCGGGCATGAGATTATTGACCCTGATTCGATCTTCGGCAAGTTCTTTTGCAAGCGTTTTCGACAAAGCAGAGAGCGTTGAACGGACCACGTTAGACAGCACCAGATTGTCGATCGGCTCTTTCACCGACGTAGAGGTTGAAAACAGGATGCTTCCTCCTCCACGTGCCCTCATGGGCGCAAGAACACTCCGCACAAGGCGTAAGGATCCGAAGAGCAAAAGCTCAACAGCGTCCTGCCATTGTGCGTCAGTGAGCGAGGCAAACGTACCCGCTGGAGGGCCCCCGGAATTCACCAACAAAAGGTCAATCCCTCCAAATTCCCTCACGGTATCGTCCCTCCACCGCTCGATCGCTCCTGCCGACGTGAGATCGGCCGTACATGCGAGAACCTCGGTACGGCTTTCTTTTTGAATCAGAGCCTTGGCGGACTGAATGGCCTGGGTGTTACGCGATGCGATGGAGACAAAGCATCCTTCCTTCGCCAGGATCGAGGCCACGGCAAATCCAAGTCCTTTGCTCGCCCCGGCAATCATTGCGACTTTACCCTTCAGGCCAAGGTCCATGCGGGGCCTCCGCTATAGCCTGGATAACGCGCCGGTTTATTTCTTCGTTTTTGACTTTGCTGGTGCCTTTGTGGGCGGTTCCGGCTGTGGCATTGGCATGTCGGTGTTCCAGATCTCCACATAAACCTTCCAGGCTCCATCCGCCTGACGCTTCCACACGACGAGGTACTTGCCCTTGTCATCAATACTCATACCGCCGACTTCCATTGTCATCTCGTAGCTACCGACCTCATAACCGAGCGAGCCCGACGCATCGATTTCAACACTCTTGAAATCGACTTTCGAGAACTTCATGCCCATCGCGGCCATGTCCTTCATCCATTTCCCGATTGCTTCCTTGCCGCGCAGCATGGTCGCGTTGGAAGGCAATGAAATAGCGTTGTCATCATAGTATGCCAGAGCTTTTTCGTGGTCGCCCGAAAGCATGGCATTCTTCGAAACTGCATTGTAATCCTCGACCCGTTTCTTCAGTCCCTCGACATCCGTCTGCGGAGCACAGGATATCAGCAGCACCGCTACAAGGGCAACAACTATGGATTGTTTCATAATACCTCCTAAGTGTGAATTGTGGGATTAATGTGATTGATGTAGTGATGTGATGATGTAGTGAGTCGTGATATGAAGCTTTTGCGGTCACCGGCGCACGTTCATGGTCAATTCTGCGACTCTCCGGCCCAGCGCCCTTCCCTTTTCGATAAACTGCGGCTCCAGTTCGCCGGAATGGAACGGGGGTTCTTCTGTTATCCCCGATGCACCAAAGGCCGACTTCCAGTCCTCTCCTCCCACGACGATCATTCCGAACACAAGCATCGATTGGAGGATGCTCATCATTACGTGCTCCTCCCCTGCGGAAATTCCTCCTCCGGTCGAAAATGCGGCCCCGATCTTGTTCCTCATGGTCCCATCAAACGGCCAGGAATTGATGAATTCCTGAACCGGTGGCGCCACGGCGGCATTATAGACCGGGCTTCCGACGATCAGCGCCGCCGCCGCTCGAATTATCGATTCGTCGATCCCGGTCACGGGTAGCACGACAACCCGCACAGTCCCGACATCAGTCGCTCCTTCAGAAATTGCTTTTGCAAGCTTTTCCGTGTTGCCGCGTTCGCTGTAGTAAGCGATGAGTACGAGAGGGCGATTATCAGACTGAACCTGGGCCGCAACCTGTGCGGTCAGCATTAACAGAAAAAGCCACGCAGCAAATCTTGCGGTCACTCTGTTTCCAATGAACCTAAATGCACTCCAACATCGCCGGATTCCCGATAGCTCGCGGAGAGAAGGAGATCATCCGGGGTTGTTTTCTATTCGTTTTGTCCACACATTGAGCGAGCTTGTGTTGCGTCACGACCGGAACCAGGACTTTGCGCCGATTCGGAACAACAAGCGACACATTGGGACGCTCAAGCTGGGGGAAAATAGCCAGAAAATCAATGGGAAGAAACGGGCCGGAATACATGCCGAATACCGTGATGCAGAGCTTCTATACGTCTGTTCCACCTGTACAGAAATTTGAAGCCCTCGCAGATCCCAGGAATTATTCATCCCTTCCATCCGATTGGGCGATGGTTGTTGCCGATGTTATGAACTCCACGGCGGCAATTCAAAAGGGCGATTACAAGGCCGTTAACACGGTGGGGGTCTCTGTTATTGCGGCAATCCTTAACACACTCCGTCCCCTTGAAGTCCCGTACATCTTTGGCGGAGACGGCGCCCTGGTTTGTATTCCGGAACGATTCTCGGATCAAATCAAACCTGCTCTGTCAGCTACGCTGGCCATGGCTGTTCGGAGTTTTGGGCTTATTCTTCGCGCCGCAATTGTTCCTGCCGCGTTTATTCGCGCTCGCGGATTCGACATCCTTGTTGCGCGTCACCAGGTCTCCGAACACTATGTCCAGGGTGCGATCTCCGGAGGCGGCGTTGAACTCGTTGAATCCATGCTCAAGGACGGAGCTCTTCCTGCTGACTTCGTCGTCACACCCGATGCCGACGCATCGGCCGATTATAGCGGATTGGAATGCCGGTGGCAGGAAATCCGAAGCCCAAGAGGAGAGACTGTTGCGATCATCGTTCGCTCGACGGCCGCACATCCACAGAGCCTTGCGACGTATGAAGCGGTCATCAAGACTATTGGTTCGATCTATGGCGACGATGAGCGCTGCAAGCCTGTGACCGAAGGGGCTGTGCGCGCCGCGCTGTCGTACAGGGTATTGCAGAACGAGCTACGTCTCAAGCACTGGAAGCAATCGGTCATCCGAGTATTCTGGCATTCAATCGTTCTACGCGCCGCGGTGATTCTCGGATGGTTTCTCATGCAATTCGAAGTCCGGTTCAAGGACACCGATTGGGGCATCTACAAAAAGGATCTCGTTGCCAACAGCGATTTCCGGAAATTCGATGGCGCGCTCCGGTTTGTGCTTTCCGGAAACACGCGTCAGCGGGAACAGTTGCGACAGTATCTGATGTGGCTGGAGGAACGCGGCGAGGTCAACTTCGGAATCCATGTAGCCGACTCAGCCATCATTACCTGTCTCGTCCAGGAGCGTGAGAAAGTACACTTTCATTTTATCGACGCCTCGGGGGGAGGATATGCTGCCGCTGCGCTCGCGCTGAAAACCGCCGCGGGCTAAACAGGAGACTTGCTGTTTGATGCTTGCGCTTATATGAATTCGATCCGGCGTATTCATTCCGATAGCGGACTCATCCTGCTCCTCTTGCTCGTTCTCTTGACGCGCCTGCCGCTTCTCGGCCCGGGTTACGGTTCCGACCCGGATGCCTGGCGCGTAGCATTTGTTTCACAGCGTCTTTGGGAAACCGGAGAGTATTCAGTTTCCAGGTTCCCCGGGTATCCCCTCCACGAGATCCTCTCGGCGCCGCTCGTTGCTGCCGGAGGGGCTCCAGCTTCAAACGTTGGCAGCCTGCTTGCATTTTGCTGTGCAGTCGTCTTGTGGCGTCTTTGGTGCGTCCAGCACACGTCCCACGCCGTCATTCTCACTGCCGCTTTCGCCTTTGCTCCGATTGCCTGGGTTAACTCCGCCGCAACCATGGATTACGTCTGGTCCCTTTTGTTTCTCATTGCTGCAATGCTGGCGGCCTCAAGATCCGGATTCATAATCGCCGGAATCATGATGGGGATAGCTGCAGGATTTCGTCCGTCCAATGCAATTCTGATTATAGTACCACTGCTCCTTATTCCGAACTCAGGTGCGGAACGCGTACGAGGCATTCGTCGAATCATCGCAGGAGCGATTATAACCGGAATTCTTGCTTTTGTCCCAGTACTGACAAGATACGGTCTTGGCGGCTGGGTATCATTAGTTATGGACCAGGTCGGTGGTATCAATGTTCCGCCTGGTGAACGCGTTCTTCTCTGGGGATATCGGTCGATGTACGCCATCGGTCCATTGGTCACCATTGCGTTTGTGGTCATTGTGACGACGCGCCACAGACACATTCTTGACCGAGTGAAGAACGGTGACCGTCCGCTGCTGGCCTCTCTGGCTGGCATTGCCGTTTTGATGGCGATGTTCTTTGCTCTTCCTGCTGAACGCGGGTATCTGATTCCCGCGATACCGTTTGCTCTTATTGTTCTCGACCGGGTGATCCAACACCGCGGCCTTGTCATCGTGACCGCTCTGCTTCTTAGCTATGCTGCCGTAAATCCGGACGTAGTTGTGCACGGCGGGAAACGTGGCGTACCCGGCTTTAATATCAGAGAAGGACTTGTCCTTGAAGACATGAAGAAGAAAGAAGCGGTGCAAAGAAAGCGCTCCTTTCTCTCAACAGAACCGTTCCCGGATTCAACGGTTGTGATTGTGGGATTTGCCTCTCAAATCTGGGTGGACAATCCGCATTTTGAAATTGATACCGGTGTTCTTTCGGATCTCCATTCAGAAAAAGAGCGAAGAGATTGGGCACACATTGTCGCCCGGCGGAAGGACAAGACCGCTTTTTTGGTTTCGTCGGTGCTGACCGCTGAGCAGATTCGCTACGTTCGGGATTCCGGTTTCAGTCTGGCATGTACCGACGATGTGCTCGAATACGCCGCGTTTGTCGGCAGCTTCAGGCCTGATGAAGTGGCCGTTCTGGAAACACCATAGTCTGAACAGAGGGGACGCTGAGGTGGCTGGTTGAAGCCTTACCGTGACAGCCGATCGCTCACGTCTCCCTGAAGCACGGTGTCGATCGTCTTCAACAATTTCTCAGCAGTATAGGGCTTAGGGAGAAAAGCCCTCACACCTTCCATATGCTTCACTAGTTTCCCTGCTTCCGCAAATCCGCTCACCACAACGACGTCCGGAGATGGCTTGATGTTGCTCAATGCACGGATGGTGGCGGGGCCATCCATGAACGGCATGGACACGTCACACACGACAACCTTGATCTGCTCCGCGTGCGTCGCGAACAGACTCACGGCTTCCGTGCCGTCACCGGCAGTGAGAACCTTGTATCCAAACGCCTCAAGGGTTTCCTTTGTTACCTCCCGAACGGTCGGTTCATCGTCCACCACGAGGATCGTTTCCCCTTTTCCCATGGGCAACTGGCTTCGCGTCTTTTCCGATTCCTCCGTTTCCGGTGTGCGCAGGGCCGGAAGGTGCACCTTGAAGGTGGAACCCCTTCCGACTTCGCTGTACACGCTGACGAATCCACCGAGGTTTTGAACGATGCCCGCGACGGTTGAGAGGCCAAGCCCGGTACCCTCGGCGGAACTTTTTGTAGAGAAGAACGGCTCAAAAATCCGTGCCTTGATTTCAGGCGAAATCCCGGAACCGGCATCCTGAACAGAAAGAACAACATAAGGGCCCGGGCTCAGGCCCGGACTCAGAAGAACATACTGCGTATCGAGAAACAGGTTCTCCGCCGTTATCGTCAATGCACCGCCGTCGGGCATGGCGTCGCGCGCATTAATGCACAGGTTGAGAAGAACCTGATGCAGATGCGTTGCGTTGGCAGAGAGAGCCCAGAGTTTCTCTGGAATACGGGCTTGAATCTGAATGGACTTTGGAAATGTCTGCTGCAAGAAGCCGGTGACCTCGGTAATGAGCGTTTCGAGGTGCAGGACAGACCGCGAGCCCTCCTTTCCGCGGGCAAATCCCAGGATCTGCGTGACGATTTCCGATCCGCGCTTTGCACTGATTTCGATCATGTCGAGCAATCGCAGGAGCTTCTGGTCCTCTGTCCGCTTCCGGGAAACCTGCACGGAGAGTAGAATAGGACCCAGGATATTGTTCAAGTCATGCGCAATTCCACCGGCAATCATTCCGAGGCTTTCCATGCGCTGTGCGCGGAGGAACTGCGACTCGAGCTTCGTCCGTTCGGTCACATCCGAATCCACCACATAAACGGATTTCGGCTCACCCCCCCGATTACCCATCAGCGTCCAGGTGCTCTCGACGATGATCTCTGTCCCATCGTTGCGCGTAAATTGGCGGTTTCCTTGCCACGTTCCTTCTCTGAAGGACATGTCCCAGGCTTCACGGAATTGCTGTACTTGCTCACGTTCAAGGCGGGAAGCGAATGTTGTTCCAAGCATTTCGGCCTTGCTCCAACCGTAGATCCGCTCTGCCGATTTGTTCCAGAACGTGACTCGCCCTTCGTGATCCAAGACATAGATAGCGGCCGGATCAACGTCGAGCAGCGCGGCGTGTTGCTGCAGAGATTCTTCCGCACGCTTACGCTCGGTGGTATCTCGGGTCACCGCGAGAGCAGACGTAATGACACCATCCTTGTTCTGAAGGGGGGCCACATGGGTCTCGAGCCATCGTCGGCCTCCTTTCATTCCAACAATCTCGAATTCAAGTTTCTTTTTTTCCCCCGAAAACACGGTGCGCAGCAGCGATCTGAATGCACCATGAAACTCCGGCAGAATGATTGTAAATACCGATTTACCGATGACCTGCAGTGGATCCCCCGCCTCGATCATAGCCAATCCCGCAAGATTCATTTGGAGGATTCGACCCTCGGCGTCGAGGACCTTGACGCACTCTGGCTCGTTGTCGATAATTGCGCGCAGATGCTCCTCGCTTTCCCTCAGCTTTCCACGGACCTCTATGTGATCGGTAACGTCAATCGCATGGCCAAGCACACAAGGCGTCCCTCCACCCATCGTGCTCAGGGCATTATGATACATCCACACGCGCTCCTCTCCATCCGCCGTTTGAACCCGCAATACCCCACTATCCCTTCGTTCGCGCTCGATTCTTCGAAGATAATCGTTGATTCCTGCGCGTATCGGCGGTGACACAAATTCCTGGAGATTTTTTCCGATCATATCTGAGGGTGTGTATCCGAGCAATTCCGCTGCAGCGCCATTAACTACGAGAAGTTTTCCTTCCAGATCATGGACGCAAATCAGACCGAGGCTGTTCTCTACCAAATCCCTGTAACGTTCTTCGCTTTCGCGAAGCTGCAGCTGGGCTGCCTCTTGCTCCTCCTGCTGTTTTCGCAGAGCTGCAATGGTTTCTTCCAACCGCTGAACAAGCCTTGTGGAATACTCCTGAAGATCAGAGTGGCGTTTCTGAACAGGTTTCTTTCTTGCTTTGCGGTCAGTGGACAGTTCGCGGAGGGCAGCCAGGAGATCTGATTCTCGCAAGGGTTTGCGAAAGAAGCGATCCGCCCCCGAGGCGAGGGCCGTTCCCTCATCGTTTTCGGATGTGTAGATGGCGGAAAAAAGGATCAGCGGAAGGTGGGAGAGTTTCTTTGATGTGCGGATCTTCTGACAAAGCTCGTATCCATCCATTCTCGGCATGAGAATGTCTGAAACGACCGCATCAACGGACCGCTTTTCGAGAATTGCCAGTGCCTCAATTCCGTCTGCTGCTTCGACGGCCCTGTGTCCGTTGCGTTTGAGTCGTGTTCCTAACGTCTTCCGGTGCAAGTCGTGATCATCAACGATCAGGATTATCATCGATTAATCCCCTGAGTGTTCCCTCTCCCGGGTAAGCGGCAAGAAAAAACCCCGGCCGCCACCCGCTCGGTGGGAGGACTCAAGCGGCGATTACAACCGGGATTCCATTCGACGGTCGGAAGTGCTCCGTCGTTTCCAGTGCCCAAAGAAGCCTCATTTTCCCGTCAATGTCAAGATTGAGAAAAAAGGCCAACGGCCCTCAGGATCCCGACTTTGGGTCAGACCCGGCACTGAGAACAGCAACGATTCTTGTTTTGAGCACACCTAGTGTTTGTGACGGTGAAAATTCGGCTTAACATGTTTCTTTGTTATCCCCTTGATGTCCTTGCCCTCCCCCATCTGCCACCCGGCGTAACAATCAGAACAAATTCCTTCACCCTTCTGTAAGTCGCTGTAGCAGGAGCAGCTTTGATGATCCAGGGCACAGCGGTCGCACGGATTCTTCATGCAACAATTGTAATAAAGCTCTTCCTTTGCCTCTGCGAGAAGCTGCTTTGCTTTCAAGGCCTTATCCTTTCCACTCAGACTGGCCGATTCTCCTTGCTTCTGCTCTTCCGGCCTTTTCGTCTTGTTCGCTTGGACGAGAGACATTCCGCATTCCAGGCACTTTCCAGGTTCATCCGATTTCACCTCGGCGTGCATTGGGCACGTGTAATAATCCTTTTCCTGTTGCAGATGTGCTCCTTGCTCATCTTTCTTTTCCTGCCCCTCCACATGATTGGGGAATCCAAGGAAGAAGAATACAACAAGTACTACTGTGGTATTGCGGCTGATTCGATTCATCGGACACCTCGTGATTGTGGATTGTGCGTGTGTGTGCTCTTTAACAGCGGTAGCTCCTCATAAAGAAACGATTTCCCATAGAATAAGAGCCGATTCCAGATCGAAGAGCTCAATCATTTGACGAAAACCTTTGGAATTTCTTCCGTTGCGATCATCCCATCCCGCAAAGTAATGCACCTGCCAGCGTATTTCACGTTAATGTTGTAGAGTTTCATAGAATATCACTTTCTTACTTGCGACTTCCGACCTCATACCCGACGCTGCCAGCGGGCTACGATCTGCTCATCGATCCGAATCTCATTCCCAACAACCGTATTTGGCACAGCATCAGGCGGATACCTGCCGCACGAGCCGCTGATTGCCTCCAGATTGTTCAAATCCCAGGTAGA
>JACQPU010000321.1 GCA_016207365.1 Ignavibacteriales bacterium
CTCCTGCAACGTATCAACAAGCTGAATGCTGTTCTGCATGTGAACATTGTCGTCCATCGTTCCGTGCACAATTCTCAACATACCCTTGTACTTCGGCGCATGGGTCATAACGGACCCAAATGCATATCCCTCCGGATTCTCTGCCGGCGTGTCCATGTATCGTTCTGTATAATGCGTGTCGTAAAGCTTCCAATCCGTCACCGAGGAAATGGCGATTCCGTGCGTGAAGTAATCGGCCCCGTACGTCAGTGCCATGGCAGTCACGTATCCGCCATAACTTCCTCCGGTGATACAGATCTTCGTTGAATCCACGAACGGCTTCGTCCTGAGCCATTTCACCGCCTCGATGTAGTCGTTCATCTCCCACTTTCCCAGATTCCTGTACATGAGAGCCACCCCTTCCTTGCCGAAATGCCCCGAAGAGCGGTGATCAAATGAAATCTGGATCATTCCTTCCTGCGCAAGCCACTGATTCGAAACGCCGCGCCACGTATCCGACACTGTTGGCGCATTCGGTCCGCCGTAAACACTCACGAGCACGGGATATTTCTTGTTCGGGTCAAAATTTGTGGGAAGCGTCCAGACCGCGGGGAGGTTGTACCCGTCCGGCGTGGGAATCGTGAACAATTCCGACCGGGCAATATCAAATTCGTCGAACGCCGGCGTTTTACTGTCCCCCAACTCGCGTACGGCCTTCCCGTTTCCATCGTACACTGCCATTCTGGACGGCGTGGTAGCATTGGAGTAGCTCGTAATGAAATACTTCGCGCCTGGTGAGAGTCGCACACTGTGCGTGTACGGGCCAAACGTGAGGCGCGTGAGGTTCTTTCCGTCAATCCCAACCTTGTACAGGTCTGTCCGAGTCGACGCTTCCTTCTTCGCCGAGAAATAGATAACAGCCCGGTCTTTGTCCACGTAATGCACGTCGGTCACGGTCCATTTCCCGGACGTGATTCTGCTCCTCATAACTCCATTCATCCCGTACCGGTACAGATGCATCCACCCGTCCTTGTCGGTCCGAATGATGTACTCGTTCGCGCTGGGGAACTCCAATTTATCCAACCACTCCACCCACGAGGGTTGGTGCTCGAAATAGACCTGCCTTTTTTTCCCGTTCCCTGCTTCGACGGCGTACACAATCAACGTATCCTGACCGCGGTTCATCCATTGAACAAGAAGTCTCCGGCTGTCCGGCGTCCAGAATGGAGGACCAAAATATTGATCCTCCTTTGAGTCAAAATCCGCCCATGCCGCGGCTCCGGTTGTAACATCCGTTATCCCTATACGCACCTCAGGATTCAGGTCACCGGCCTTGGGATAGCGGGTGCGTTCCAGATAGCCATGCTGACCCGTTGATCCGTAGATGGGAAACATCGGAACCTTCGAATCATCAAAACGATAGAACGCGAGTTTCTTTCCATCGGGAGACCACCAGAAGGCTTTGTACCGGGATGAGCGACCAAGGATTTCCTCATAATAAACCCACGATGCCCAGCCGCTGTACACAACGTCGGAGCCGTCGGAGGTATACCGCTTTTCCTTGCCTGAGCCGAGCTCAATGGCAAAGAGGTCGTTGTCTCGAGTGAAAGCTACGTACCGGCTGTCGGGCGAGAGCGTTGGATTCTTCTCTTCTGCCGGCGATTCGGTCAGACGTTTGAAGGTTTTACTGCGCGTGTTGAGATGATAGAGATCATTCTCCTTCACATAAATCGCCTGCGTATAATCGTCATTTACAGCAGCCGGCGCTGATACATGAACGCCCGGCCCAATAAGGTCGACATACTCCTCAAGTCCCTTATATGGAGTCGCTTTGCCGGTGCGCGCATCGACAGCAAATGTTGCTGGTTTCTGATCACCTTCCCGGCGAACCTCAAGATAGCGGGCATCGTCGAGCCATCGGGAAATGCCCGGAAGTTCCTTCAGTACGCGCGGTTCTGCGTTTCTGAAGATCTGATCGGCACTCAGAGGTTTCTTCTGCTGGCCAATGACTATCGTAAGCGGAACGAGAACGGCAAAGATCCGAACGGAAACAGAGGCGATTGATTTCATGTGTCTTTAGGGCTTGATAGAGAGGAATGATCATCGTTGAGGTCCCACATCATCGTATACGACCGGGGGTGCTGTCAGATATCTTCTGCGGGACTTCTTGGACGACTAATCTAGGACTAACATGCCGCGGAATCAAGCGGAATGGGCAAAAAAAGCCCCGGCGCAGCTTGGTACGCCGGGGCCAGGGAGGCTGTCATGAATCAACCGGCCTCTTGCCAGACCGGCAGATCTGAAATATAAACAGGGGATGAGGAAAGGAAGTTCCAGAAAGATTGATTCATTGGTTCATTGATTCAATACAAGTATTGACTCAATGAGTCAATCATTCAATGATTCAATTTCTTTCCACTCAGATTTTGCTGGAAAAATTGCCGAATTTTTGCTTTATTTTTGACTCAATACGGGGACCACGTCACCGCTTCGCCCAGGAGCACCCATGCCGGATACACTCACGATCACCGACAACAGGACGGACAAGAAATACGAAATCCCGATCGAGCACGATACGATCCGAGCCCTTGATTTGCGACAGATCAAGGTAAAGGACGATGACTTCGGTCTGATGGCCTACGACCCTGCCTTCATGAACACGGCATCGGTCAAAAGCCGGATCACGTATATCGACGGCGACAGGGGAATCCTCCGTTATCGCGGATATCCCATCGAACAACTTGCCGAACACTCAACGTCATTCATGGAGGTCGCCTACCTGCTTCTGAAAGGCGAGCTCCCCACCCATGCACAGCGTGAGGAATGGCGAAACACCATTCGCCATCACACGTTTGTCCACGAGAACGTCAAGAAACTCATGGAGGGCTTTCGTTATGACGCCCATCCCATGGGCATGTTCATCAGCACGATCGCGGCCCTTTCCACGTTCTATCCGGAAGCAAAGAATATCTTCGACGCCGGCGTCCGACAGCGCCAGATAAACCGGCTCATCGCAAAAGTTCCGACCATCGCCGCCTTTTCGTATCGTCATTCCAAGGGAATGCCGTACGTTTATCCGGACAACGCGCTCACGTACGCCGGCAACTTCCTGAACATGATGTTTCAGATGGGTGGAGCCAAATATGATCCCCATCCGGCGCTCGAGCACGCGCTGACGGTACTGTTCATTCTTCATGCAGACCATGAGCAGAATTGCAGCGCGAACGCCATGCGGGGTGTGGGAAGCTCGTACGTGGATCCTTATTCTGCCTGCGCGGCAGCGGCGGCAGCGCTCTGGGGACCCCTCCACGGCGGCGCCAACGAAGCCGTCCTCCGCATGCTGGACGAAATCGACGACAAGAAAAATATCCCCGGTTTCATCAAAGAGGTCAAGGACGGCAAGGGCAGGCTCATGGGATTCGGCCACCGCGTGTACAAGAACTACGATCCGCGTGCCAAAGTCATCAAGAAACTCGCCTATGAAGTGTTCGAAGTCACCGGAAAGAATCCAAAACTCGACATCGCCCTCGAACTAGAACGCATCGCCCTGGAAGACGAATACTTTGTCAAACGGAAACTGTATCCCAATGTGGACTTCTATTCGGGTCTGATCTACCAGGCCATGGGATTCCCGATGGACTTTTTCCCCGTCCTTTTTGCTATTCCCCGTACGGTCGGGTGGCTTGCCCAATGGGAGGAACACATCCTGGATTCCGAGCAGAAGATTGCAAGACCGCGGCAGATCTATCTCGGCCATCAGGAACGCCAGTGGGTACCGATCGACAAGAGGAAATAAAGGGGTTCACGTACCGACAACGGGGGTGAATGAAGAGATTCCTCCATGGCCAAACGCCACGAAAGCCTCATTCCACTTTCCCAGGATCATTATCACGGACTGCTGCTTGTTCAACAGATCAGGACAACGGACCGGACCATGATCAGTGGATGGCCCGATGAGCCTGTGAAGCAGGCCAACTTTGTTGTGGAATTTTACAATGAACACCTGATCCCTCATTTTCAGGCAGAAGAGCAATCCCTGTTCCCTCTCGTTCTTCAGTATGTTCCCCGCGGCAAGAAGCAGGTGGAGGGCCTTCTCAACGAACACCGGCGTGTTCTGGAATTTGTTGAGGGCTTCAAGAACCCAAAAGCAGATTTGGCCCGGAAGCAGCTCACGGATTTCGCCACCCTGCTCGAGGGACACATACGCAAGGAAGAGCGGGAGCTTTTTCCGTTGTTCGAATCCGAGGCGCCGCCCGAAGTGCTTAACCGTGCGAAACATCTTCTGCGCCGTTCCCCCGATGCCCCATCCTCCCATTCATGAATCCTCCCTCCTTTCTTATTCTCTCGGCAAGCGGGGGAGTCGGGCACCTGCGCGCAGCGAGTGCACTGGAAAAGAGCGCATCAACTCTTGAACCCCGCATCGCCTGCAAGAACCACGACTGCCTGGACTTCACATCCAAAGCGTTCAAGAGACTGTATGCAGATTCCTATCTTGCGATGGTGAACAGAGCTCCTGAACTCTGGGGCTATTTGTATTCCAAATCCCAGATGAAGCCGTACGAGAAAAAGGGATTGCTGAAGATCTTCGACGACTTGAACTACAGGCAGTACCTGGAATTCCTGAAACAGGAGCAACCGGATGCAATCCTCTGCACGCACTTCCTGCCGTACATCGCCATCTCCAAACGGCTGCGTTTGGCCGGAGTCAAGGCCCCCGTGTTCGCGGTCACTACTGATTTCGATGCCCACCAATACTGGGTAGACCCCGTTGTCCAACGGTACTATGTGCACACCGAAGAATCTGCCTGGCAACTTCGTTCCAAGGGAGCGCCCGCGGAGCGAATCCGTGTCCTCGGCATTCCCATCATGCCGCAGTTCGCAAGGCGCGAATCCCCGGCCGCCATCAGACAGCGCCTGGGCCTCCCCCCTGGTCGCCTCACGCTTTTGATGATCTGGGGCGGATTCGGCGTGGGGAAACCTGAAAAGATGGTCCAGGAAGTGTTGGCCATGCTTCAGATTTTTGCCGAGAAGGAGTTCACGCTGGTTGCTGTGTGCGGTAAGAACGAGAAGCTCCGGAGCCACATGGCTCAACTCGAACCACCTTCCAATGTGATTCTAAAACCGACCGGATTCGTCGAGAACATTCACGAGTGGATGAATGCCTGTGATATTCTTATCTCCAAAGCCGGCGGATTGACCTCCGCGGAGGCGATGGCCATGGGTATTCCGATGCTCATTGTCGATCCGATTCCGGGTCAGGAAACCAGAAACGCCGAAATCATTGCTGAACAACGGGCCGGCTGGAAGGCGCTTGATATCGCGAACATTGGATACAAGATCAAGCGCATCATCGAAGAGCCACAGGTGCTCGAACAAGCGCGGTCGGCAACATCCCGCCTTGCAAAACCGAACGCCGCGCGCGACATCCTGCTCGACGTCCGCGAGCTTGTCACAAAAGGAGGATCAACATGAAAATCAAGGTTAATGGATTGACCCTCAACTATCAGGAACGGGGACTTCCTCAGGGATCTTCGATCGTGTTCATCCATGGGTTCCCCTTTAGCCACGCCATGTGGGATCCCCAAATGATGGCTCTCCCACA
>JACQPU010000318.1 GCA_016207365.1 Ignavibacteriales bacterium
GCATTACAGTCTCTCCACAAGCTCCGCGTATTTCGTTCCTGCGGCTGTATTCCAAAGAACAACAGAATCCGCGGCGGTGAGAATGTTTTTATGGAGGAGCTTTTCCACCGCGACAACGGTCGCCGCACCCTCCGGACAGCAATAAAGCCCTTCAGCGCGGGCAACATCTGCAACAGCTTTCCGGATTTCTTCGTCGCTTACAGCAACCGCATGTCCTCCGCTTTTATAAAGGATGTCCAAAATCAGATAGTCCGCAAACGCCTTTGGAACACGCAGGCCTGAGGCAATTGTAGCCGCGTTGTTCCAAAACTCAGACTCCCTCCGCTTTTGATCAAACGCACGCACAATCGGGGCACATCCTTCACTCTGCACCGCAATCATTCTGGGTCTTTTGGATCCGATGAGATCCAGTTCCGCCATTTCCTCAAATGCCTTCCACATGCCAACCAATCCGGTTCCCCCGCCGGCAGGATACACGATGGCATCCGGGAGGATCCATTCGAGCTGTTCAGCCAGTTCGTATCCCATGGTCTTCTTTCCTTCAAGCCGGTATGGCTCCTTCATGGTCGAAACATCAAACCAGTCCGGATGCTCCCTCCGGCGTTCACTCATCGCCTTCGCAGCATCGCTGATCGTCCCCCGGACCAACTCTACCTGCGCTCCGGAAGCGATACACTCGCTGATGTTGATGCGCGGCGTGTCTTCCGGAAGAAAAATATGAGCTTCTATTCCGGCCCGTGCCGCGTACGCTGCAAGGGCACCGGCCGCGTTCCCAGCTGACGGTATGCAGACACGCGTGATGCCAAGTTCTTTTGCCTTGGACACCGCAACGGCAAGACCCCGCGCCTTGAAGGACCCCGTCGGCAGGCGGCTTTCATCCTTGATCAGTAGCCGGCTGATACCCAGGCGTCGCTCCAGCGTGGCAAGCCGGATCAGGGGCGTGACAAGTTCGCCCAGGGAAACCACGTGTGCCGGATTCTCCAACGGCAACAGTGGCATGAGATTCCACATCTCCGGGGATCGTTCCCGGAACCATTTGCGGGATATCTCGTGTTTAGCTTTGGCCAGATCATACCTGGCCGCAAGAATCTTTCCGCAGCTCCGGCAAACGGTCTGAACCTCGTGCGGCGTGTGCCTGTCACCGCACGCGGTACATTCCAAATATGTGAGATATGTGCTCATGACTTGTTTCGATACCTGCGTTTCAAACACCGGCAACAGCAACTCCGTTGAAACATACCGGCATTTTCACGTATATTCCTCTTCGATTTTCACCGAACGCTTTTTTCACAACTTCTGAGGGCATGTCATGGCCAGACCTGTGGCTCTTTTCCTGCTTTCTCTCTTCAGCTTGATCGCCACTCTGAACGCGCTGCCGAAGTTTGCCAGCAGGCTCAACGTCTCATGCAAGAGTTGTCACGTGAATCCGACCGGAGGAGGTCTAAGGAACGCGTTTGGAACCTCATACGGTCAGGAGGACCTCCCGATTCCCACCTGGCAGGAACAGTATGGACTCGAGGATTTTTCGACGCAGCTGAACAGCGTCGTCAGTATTGGCGCAAACTTCCGTACCCTGTATTTCTCGCAACAGACCGGGGGAGCAAGTTCAAGAACTTCGTTCTTCCAAATGCAATCGGACGTGTACCTGAGTGCGAAACTTGCGAAGAGGACCTTTTTGTATCTCAACCGCGGCATCGGGAACAGGTTTGAAGCATTTGGCCTCGCCGGCATCCTTCCTCTCGACGGGTACGTGAAAGCCGGCTGGTTTGTACCAAATTTCGGGCTCAGGATGGACGACCATAACATCTTCACACGCGACAAGACGTTGTTTGCCTTTGGCGGCGGACATGATGCGGGAATCGAACTCGGATTTTCGCCGGGCGCCCTGGAGCTCACCGCCGGCATTACGAACGGTGCAACGAGCGATCGGGACGACAATGCTCTCAAAGCCGTGATGGCGCGTGCCGAGGCCCGTTACAAATTCGGGAGCATCAGTCTGCGCGGCGGGGGTTCTTACTACAACAACCCGCGCTCAACCGGTGTGCTCACTCTCCTGGGCGTTCACGGAGCCGCGACGCTCGGCGAGAACCTGACGGTGCTTGCAGAATTCGTCCAGCGCAGGTCTCTCTCCAATAACGTAAAAACGTTCGGAAATATTCTGTACGTCGAGGCCGATTATCTGCTGACTCAGGGAGTGGATCTGAAAGTGGGGTACGAGTATTATGATCCGGACACAAAGTACAAAACGGGAACGGAATCGCGATTTGTGCTCGGACTCGAATTGTACCTGATCAGCGGCATCGAGCTCAGGCCTTTGTATGTGATCCGTAAGGAAGAACCGGTGGATGCTCCGAACGACCAGTACATTCTCATGATGCACCTGTATCTCTGACCTTTTCCAATTTCTCCGGAGTTCCTATGTCCCGTATGGTCTTGAGCATTCTTGCGTTCAATGTCTTCATGCAAGCATTTGCACAGGAGAAAGGGAGTCTCACGTACGTGACGGATGTTCGCCCCATCATTCAGAAGAATTGCCTCCCGTGCCATCTTGAGGAAAACGAGAATCCGAGCGGGTTCTCGATGGACAACTACGAGCTCCTGATGAAAGGAGGAAAACACGGGAGTCCGGTCGTTCCCGGCAAGCCGGAGGTCAGCAACATGTACCTGAAGCTTCTTCCGGACCCGCCGTTTGGAAGGCAGATGCCCAGGACCCGGAGGAAACTCTCGAACGAAGAAGTTCAGCTCATCTATGCCTGGATTGAACAGGGGGCGCGAAAGGAATAACGCGAAGCCCTGCCTCACTCTCCCACCCGCTCCACTTTGATCGTGTTCGTGGTTCCCTTGGACATCAGTGGGATTCCTGCCGTAAATACCACATAGTCTCCCTTTTTTACGTGCCCCCGCCGGACGAGCTCGTCTTCAATGCGCTTGAACGCGGTATCAGAGTCCACGTCCAGATCCGGGACAATAATGCCGCGGATTCCCCACACAAGATTCATACGTCGCAGAATTCTCTCTCTCCCGGTGACTGCCACAATCGGAGCTGGCGGCCGATATTTGCTGATACGGATTGCCGTGGCTCCCGAATGCGTGACGGGAACGATCGCACGGGCGCTCAACTGTTTGGCCAGAACGGCGGCGGCACGGGCGACCGCGTCGAACATGTCGTCATACCGTATCCCTTCCAGACCCTCCCCCAGCCGGTCCCGCGCGATGGTTTCCGCCTTCCGAATGATCCGATCCATCGTATGAACAGCATCGACCGGATATGACCCGACGGATGTCTCGCCACTCAGCATCACGGCATCCGCACCGTCAAGCACGGCATTGGCCACGTCATTCGCTTCGGCGCGCGTGGGACGGGGATTCTCAATCATCGACTCGAGCATTTGCGTTGCAATGATCACTGGTTTTCCTGCCTCATTGCACTTTCGGACAATCATTTTTTGCACCAGGGGAACCTCCTCGGCCTGCAATTCGACGCCAAGGTCTCCACGCGCAACCATGACCACATCGGCTTCGGCAACAATCCCGTCGATCGCATCGACAGCCTCACGTTTCTCAATTTTCGCCACAATCGGAACCTTAATCCCCTTCCTGCCCTGGCGGATGATCAGCGAACGAAGCTCGCTGATGTCTTCGGGCTTGCGCACAAAGGAGAGAGCCACGTAATCCACCTCCTGCTCGAGACCAAACTTCAGATCCTCGCGGTCCTTATCCGTCAGGGAGGACACGCTGACATTCACGCCGGGGAGATTCATCCCCTTGTTGTCTTTCAGAATCCCTCCATTCACGACGTCGCATCTGACTTCGGTCGATGTTTTTCCGGTCACCACCATTTTGATCTTGCCGTCATCAACGAGAATCAAATCGCCCTTCTGGACATCTTTTGGGAGTGCCTTGTAGGCTGTGGACACCTTTCGGTCATCTCCCACAACATCCTCAATAGTGAACACAAACTCCTGCCCCTCCTTTAGTTGTACGGCGTGATTTGCCACAACGCCTGTACGGATCTTCGGTCCACCCAGGTCCTGCAGGATCGTGATGGCCTCGCCGGCCCTGGCGGCCGCAGAGCGGACACTCTGGAGCACCTGCATGTGACCTTCATGGCTCCCGTGCGAAAAGTTCAGCCGCGCAACGTCCATCCCTGCGTCGATCATCTCCTTCAGCCTCGCGCCTTCCTGTGAGGAAGGACCAATGGTACAGATGATTTTCGTGTGGCCGAACTGGCTAGGTCGATTCATGACTGTGGCGTTGAGTGAGGATGGTGACAAGATGCGGGAGTACCTTCCCCGAAGGTCCCAGAATTGTTTCGTTCATACGAGGGGAAAGATCGGTATATTCGGGATTGATTTCCACAACATAAGCGCCCGCGCTGCGGGCAGCCAGCGGAATGGATGCTGCCGGGTACACCACCCCGGATGTACCAACGGAAAGGAACACATCGCACCGGTGTGCAGCCTCCATCGCCTTTTCGAAGGCGCCCGCCGGCAAAAGCTCCCCAAACCAAACGACGTCGGGACGCAGGAGCCCCCCGCATGTCCGGCATTTTGGCGTCCTCTCGAACGTTGCCTGCTCCTCCTCCCCTGCAAGAAGCTTACATTGAATGCAATAACTTCGCGTGATGTTTCCATGCAGCTCGACCACGTTTCTGCTTCCCGCCCTCGCATGCAGACCATCGACATTCTGGGTCACCAGCGTGAAATCCGGAACGAGATCCTGCATACGTGCCAGGGCAACGTGACCTTCGTTGGGAGCAACTTCGCTTAAGATCTTCTTCCTGTAATTGTACCACTCCCAAACGAGATCAGGATTACGGATAAAGCTTTCGAAGCGTGCCAAATCCTCAGGACTGAATTTCTCCCAGAGCCCACCGGTGCTTCGAAACGTGGGCACTCCACTCTCCGCAGAAACGCCTGCGCCCGTCAGAACACAGATTGATTCGGCGGACGACAGAACGTCGGCAAGACGCGGTGAAATAGCCTGAGGGAGCATGGTAAATAGTGAATCGAGAATAGTGAACCTCTCTGACGGTTCGACGGAGCTCACCGTCAGCCGTGAACGAAGCCGAAGCCTGACCTCCGACCTCCCGCCTACGTCCGCCAGAGGGGGACTTCGGCGGGTAAACTGACCTCTGACCTCTGGCTTCTGGTCTCCGACCTCCGATATCACTCCGCTGCCGGTTGCAGGATGAGAAGGTGATGCTTCATTCGCTCCACAACATCCCTGTCCATCGGCTGCTGCTTGTAGGCCCCGTTGCGCCACAGCGGAATCTGATTGTCATAGTCACGATGATAGAGGTGTCCTGACTGGCCTGGCGGAACAACAATCCGCGTATTGTTCGCATCGGCAAGATCGGCAATCAGCCTCATGGACGGCCCGAGATGATTGACAAAAGGCTTTCGCACTCTGAAATCGCCTTTCCAGACCGTGGCATGCGACCCGCCGACAGGATAAGGTCCCACGTTGAAAAGACCGCGCAGGAGAGAATTTTCTCCAAACACGTGGCCGAACTCGACAGTATGAATCTCCCCCCATCTCCACTCCCTGAGTTCACCGCCGGGAGTCTGTTTCAACATTTCAATGGCATCCAATAGACTGCGTATGATTACGTCCTTCTTTGTCTCGACCTCTTCCGTCCGGACGTCGTCAAACCAGACTGAGGAATCCTTGAGCAGCAGCTCCGTTATGGCTGTAAGCGGCTTGGAAGCCAGGGTGTCGTAGAGACTGGAAAGCGACGGCCCCAACTCATCCGCAAACGTGTTCCGAACCGCCTGGACGAGGAACGCCTCGAATACCGACGCGGCGACGTTGTCCTCACGCATCTGGAAATCCCAGTTCCGGAAATAGTTCAGGGCTGTGCGGACATCCCCCTTCGCAGTTTCCACGCCTTCATGTGCCTTGAGGATCACCGGAACCAGCGTCCGTGCCTGGGGTGATAAGAGGTCAAGCTGGATTCTCTGGTGATCTTCGAGCGTGCGGCTGCCTTCCCGCGACAAGAGCTCCACAATGCGCGTGATGCGCCAGGGCGGTTCCCAATTGTTGGAAACATAGTACGGGTACTGATCGTCGACGATCTTGTTGTTTGCAGTCGCAATGTATCCCTCCGGGGGATTATAGGCCGACGGATTTTCTTCAAATGGCACATATCCTGTCCAGTCGTATTGGTCGGTCCATCCCGGATAGGGTGAGTTCAGTTGCCGCATCGGACGCTTCGGAATCCTGCCGCCGGTGACGTATCCGATGTTCCCCTGAGCATCGGCGTAGAGGAAATTCTGTGCCGGAGCCGCAAACTCTTTCAGCGCTTTTCGGAAATCCTTCCAGTTCTGCGCGCGATTGAGGTTCAACATCGCCCGCACCTCAAGCGTAGGCTCGCCTGCGACCCATCTCATGGAAAGGAGACGTTCCGACGGTCTTGCTGCGGGTTCTATTCTGTTTACAATGGGCCCGCGGTGCGTGTGATAACTTGTCAAAATCAACGGGGGGTTGTCTTTGACAAGAATCGTGTCGATACGCGTTTCAATGGGAATCCACCGGTCATTGA
>JACQPU010000319.1 GCA_016207365.1 Ignavibacteriales bacterium
CTCCAACACGCAACGACCAGATGCCTTTTAGAGGACCGACAAGGGGCTTGCCGGCGGTCGGTTCTTTTGACAATGATTGGATTTTGGCGAGGATCTTCGTGACGATACGCGTCCTGGCAAGGGAGTCGAGATCCCGCGCGGCGCGTGTTGTCAATTCAACCGATCTCAACGGCGGGAACGCTTCTTTCCCGCGGACTTCTTCTGCGACCGATACACCTCAAGGCTGATCGTGTCACCCTTTCTTGCCTGCATGGAGGCCGCGGCAAGGGCCCTGATCTCGGCCTTGCTTCCGAGGACGTCGATGGTCTCCAGCAGACTCTCATACTCTTCGGCACTCATGACCACGGCAGCTTCTTTGCCGTTCCTCGTCACGAGAATCCGATCAAACACCTCTTGTGTTCGCTTGACAATCTCCGTGAACCTCTGCTTGGCTTCTGTTACCGACATCATGATGACACTCATGCCTTCCTCCGGGGGATGGATGAATATGGACAGAATTCTGGATAGGAACAAGTCAGGAAGGGAGAGGGGAGGATTGTGAATGTGCTGTGAGAGCTTAAGCCCAGGCGATAGGTCAGAAGTCAGGAGACAGGAGTCAGAAGTCAGAGAAACCCAACCCCGCCAGGGGGTTTTTCATTCCTTCATCCTTGGATCCTTTTGCAGGCACGGAATTTATTCCGGGCCGGATAGAGGCTCAGGGTTCTCCGCCACTTCCCTTTTTCTGAAATCTTCCCTACCATCAATTCCGCGATTCGTACTCCTTGAACCTGAAACTTTGAACTTTGAACGTCATACGATGAAATTTTTACTTCTCCTCCTCTCCTTCTCTGTCTCATCTCTCGCCGGCCCTGTTCACATCACTTCTCCCAACGGAAGGATCGACATTGAATTCAGACTTGAACGCGAGGGAATCCCTCAATGGAAAGTCACCGGCCCGGGCGGAGTTATTCTGGACTGGTCTCCTTTAGGGCTGACATTTCTTGAAGGAAAGCCTCTTACTTCTGATTTTACTCTGGTCAACTCTGCGATCGTTGAGCGGAATGAAACGTACGAGCTGGTTGTGGGTAAGACCAGAAAAGCGAGGGACCATTTTCGGGAACTGCAGATTCAACTCAAAGAATCCGTCGAACCCTTCCGCCGACTCGATATTGCATTCCGCGCCTACGATGACGGTGTTGCCTTTCGGTATGTCCTTCCGCAACAGGAAAGCCTTTCTGAATTTGACATTACAAAAGAGAACACCGAGTTTCACTTTCCTGCCGACATGAAGGCCTGGGCGTTTCAGATCAACACCTTCATTTCGTCCTACGAAGGCAATTATCTTCCTGCAACAATTGATGCACTTCCTGATACTGGATTGACCTATCTTCCGCTCACGATGCAGAGACCGGACGGTGTAACGATGTCGATTGCTGAAGCCGACCTGACCGACTATGCGGGTATGTACCTTCGGGGTTTGCCGGGCGCGGCGCTTCAGGTTGCCCTGGCACCTCTACCTAATAACAGCGGAGTCTGTGTGCGTGGGAAAACGCCATTCTCGTCGCCCTGGCGGGTGATTATGATCGGCGAGAAGCCGGGCGATCTGATCGAATCCACCATTATTCTCAATCTCAATGCCCCCTGCGCACTTTCCGATGTTTCCTGGATCAAGCCGGGCAAGGCGATCTTTCCGTGGTGGCCGAATTTCTACAGCGACAAGCCGGGTGTGGCCAGTAAGCTGGATTTTGAAAACCAGAAATACTACATCGATTTCGCGTCTGACAACAATCTGGAATATCTCGAGTTGGAGCCGCCCTGGTACGGCGATGAGGACGGCGCTATTAATCGTCCGCACAATTACGACATCACGAAGCCGGTGCCTGAAATTCAATTGCCGGCGTTGTTTGAGTATGCCAAAAAGAAGAATGTTGGAATGTTCCTCTGGACCCATTGGGAAAACGTCAACCGCCAGGCCGGCACAGCATTCCCGTTGTTCAAGAAATGGGGTGCGGTAGGGGTGAAGATCGATTTCATGAACCGCGACGACCAGGAAATGGTGAGATGGTACCATGCCACCCTGAAGAAGGCCGCCGAACACAAGCTGATGGTTTTCTTCCACGGCGCCTACAAGCCGACGGGCACCCAACGCACGTATCCGCACCTGGTTACGCAGGAAGGAGTGCTGGGAAACGAGCAGAACAAAGTCACCTACCTGTGCTCGATGGAACATACCATGACACTGCCGTTCACAAGGATGCTTGTGGGTCCGATGGATTTCACTCCGGGCGGTTTTCGCAATGTCACGCTCGAGCAATTTAAGCCTGACATGAATCAACCGATGGTCCTCGGTACACGCTGCCATCAATTGGCCATGTTTGTCGTGTACGAGAGTCCGCTCCAGATGGTCTGCGACGATCCGGCCGCGTATCGTAACCAACCGGGGCTGGATTTTATCAGGTACGTGCCTTCAAGTTGGGACGAAACAAAGGTGATCGAGGGGAAGATCGGCGAGGTGATCATCATTGCCCGGCGGAAAGGAGCGGATTGGTACATCGGCGGGATGACCGACTGGACGGCCAGGGATGTCAGCATTCTTCTCGATTTTCTTGGCGAGGGAGAATATGAGGCTGAAATTTATCAGGACGTGGCCGATTCACGTCCCACAGAGCTGACGATTGTCAAAACAACCGTCACGTCACAGAGCACGATTGCCGTCCGCATGGCACAGGGAGGAGGAGTCGTGGCTCGGGTACGGCGATGAGTGTGAAGTTTCAAGTACAGACAAGGAGGTAGACTATGAAATCCATCTTTCCTATCATTGCTCTCATGGTGTTTGCTGTCTCGGCGAAGGCGCAGAAACAAATCCAAATCACCTGGCTCGGGCATGCGGCGTTTGAAATCGTCTCGCCCGGGGGTACGACGATCCTCATTGATCCGTTTTTGAAGCAGAATCCTGCAACCCCGGCGGCAAGGAAAGATCTGACTGCGTACAAACCGAATGCGATCCTCATCACTCATTCTCATTTTGACCATGCTGCGGATGTCGTGGAAATCGCAAGGAGTAGCAAGGCGGTTGTCATAGGAGAGTTTGAGTATGTGTCGGATCTCGCAATTCCTGATGACCAGAAGAAGGGCGGAAACGTTGGCGGGAAGTTTGCAGTGGGGGACGTCACGGTACACATGATGCCTGCCATGCATTCCAGCATTCCGAGCGGCAGACCGGTCGGTTTTGTGATCAGATTTGGGGACGGTAGGACACTGTATCATAGCGGTGACACGTGGATCTTCGGAGACATGGCCTTGATTCAGGAACTCTACAAGCCGTCGATTATTCTACTCACCGTGGGAGGCGGGCCATTCACGCAGGATCCGCAAACCGCTGGGTTGGCAGTGCGGAAGTACTTCACGCCGGATGTCATCATCCCCATGCATTACGGCACATGGCCGCCGCTTGCTCAGGAAGCCGATGTACGCAAGGCATTTGAGGGAATGAAAAATGTGGTGATTCTGAAACCGGGAGAGCAGAGAGCGTATGAGAACCAATAACGAATAACCAATAACCAATATGATATTCCACCATCTTGCCCCAAATCCCCCCATAGCCAATATCCACTTTTCGTTAGGATTCCACCGCGAAATTCCTTACCTTATATCGTTGCACACGGTTGTGCACAGTTGACCTTCGTTGGCCGCTATCCCCTTACGCCGGGTACCGACTCCTCAAAGTTTCCCTTCTGACCACAACTACCTTGCGAACCGGACCATCCGGCCCGCTTTTTACTATTCACGATTCTCTCTATATTATTTACCAAAGGATTCACCATGGGCTTCACCACTTTCGGTCTTTCCGACCGGATTCTTCAGGGAGTACAGGCGACCGGCTATACGGTACCGACTCCGATTCAGCAACTTGCCATTCAACCGGCGGTACAAGGTCGCGACGTAATTGGCACGGCACAAACAGGCACCGGTAAGACGGCCGCCTTCGTGCTTCCGATGCTCCATCGACTCGGTCTGCACACCGCTGCAAATCAACGACATCCCAGAGCGCTCGTGCTTACGCCGACCCGCGAACTGGCGCATCAGGTACACGATGCTGTAAATGTGTACGGAAAGTTTCTCACGCTTCGAAGCGGAACGATCTACGGGGGCGTCGGCATGGGACCTCAGATCAGTCTTCTGCGCCGCGGCGTGGATGTGATTATTGCAACGCCGGGGAGGCTTCTGGATCACATGCAGCGCAAAACGATCGATCTTTCCGGCATCCAGATGCTCGTGCTGGACGAGGCCGACCGCATGCTTGCAATGGGATTCATTCAGGACGTCCGCGCTATTGTCGCGGCACTTCCGGCTCGCCGGCAAACGATGCTCTTCTCTGCCACATTCTCGAAGGAAATTAACGCCCTCGCAGCGGGCATTCTTCGGAATCCTCATCGTGCCCAAACGGGACGGCAGGAGGAGCCCATCGCGGCAATTACCCAGAGTTTTTATATAACGCCGTCGTCGGCAAAAACCGATCTTTTGTTTCATGTTCTTGAAGCGGAAAAGATGGAGAGCGTGCTGATTTTTGCAAGAACGAAACATGGAGCCGACAAGCTTGCGAAGCGGTTGGAGCGAAAGGGCATCCGCACGGCGGTCATTCACTCGAACAGGTCCCAGCCACAGCGGCTCAGTGCGCTCGAGGGGTTCCGGCGCGGAACCTACCGGGTGCTGGTAGCGACGGACATCGCAGCGCGGGGAATCGATGTGGATGGGATTTCTCATGTGATTAATTATGACATTCCCCGTGATGCTGAGGATTATCTGCACAGAATTGGACGGACAGGAAGGGCGGGATTGGCGGGCGACGCGATTACCTTTGTCACCGGTGAAGACCGCGAAATGCTCAGACGTATCGAACGGTTTACGGGAAAGAGGGCAACCTTGCAGTCGTATCCCGGCTTTACGGCACCGCAGGTACCACAGGTCGATCCATCCGAAACGATCCGGCACACGAGACAGCCTGCACATTTGCGTTCCCGGCCCAGCAATGGAAAACGTCGGTTCTCCGGGAACGGCAAGAAGAGGGGGTTTGCGTTCGGGGTTAAAAAGAAGCGCAGCGCCAAAATGGAGACATTTTCATCGGATCGGGCCTGGGAGAACAGGTGATAAATCCGGTAAGAAGCGGGAAGTGAGACGTTTGAAGTGAGAAGTGAGATGTGAGACGTGA
>JACQPU010000317.1 GCA_016207365.1 Ignavibacteriales bacterium
CAGCCTGGCAGGCCGTGACGACCTCACCGTCACGGATTTGGCGGGACTCCTTCTTTGCTTCGATCCTTGCAGCGCTTATTCTCTGAACACAATAGGAGCATTTTTCCATCACGCCGCGGCTTCGAACCGTGACTTCGGGATTTTTCTGCATGGCCACGGTCGGATTGTCCGACGAGTACTGGAGAAAGTTGAACCGACGGACTTTGTAGGGACAATTGTTGGAGCAGTACCGTGTACCGATGCACCGATTGTAGACCATAACATTGAGGCCCTCGGAGTCGTGCACCGTCGCCGCAACGGGACACACAACTTCGCAGGGAGCGTTTTCACAGTGCATGCAGGTAACGGGTTGGAACACTATTTCGGGATCGTCAAGAGATCCCTTGTAGTATCGGTCGATCCTGATCCAGTGCATCTCGCGCCCGGCAATAACCTGATCCTTTCCAACAATCGGAATATTATTCTCGGATTGACAGGCGATGACGCATGCGTTACACCCCGTGCACGCATTCAGATCAATCGACATTCCCCAGGCATATCCGTCGTACTCGTGGGGCGGATAGAGGCTCGGATTCCGGGGATTCTCGTGTTCGGTGGCGAATCTGGGATTGGCAAGGAATTCGGCGAGCGTTGCAGATCGGACTAAATTCCGGCCTTCCATGGAATGATGGTGCTGCGTAATGGCAAGTCTGTAGCGCTGGCCGGTTTTCCGAATGCGAATGCCCGAAAGCGACCACGGAGAGGCCGAGCTGCGGATCATGTAGGCGTTGAATCCTCTGTTTGAGCCCACTCGACCTGCGCGTGTTCGTCCGTATCCAAAATGCACCGTCATACTCCGATCAGGATGTCCGGGCGTGATCCAAACCGGACCTGTGATGGAACGGCCGCTGTGCGAAATCTCTACAACATCCTCATTCTGCAAGGCGAAACGCCCGGCGGTGGAGGGACTCACAAGAATAGCATTGTCCCACGTGATTGTGGTCATCGGTTTCGGAAGTTCTTGCAACCATCCGTTGTTCGCGAACCTGCCGTCCCATACGGTGGGATCAGGACGCAGCACGAGATCCAGTGTATCCGCCTGCTGTTCCTGAGCCGCCGGCAAGGCAGCGATGTCCAGAAACCGCACGCGGACGTCTCTCTGAGGAAAAGCGCTTCCGGCCACGATACCATCGTTCAGCGATGTCTGCCAGAACGTTTCGAACTCCGCGGCTTTCACCTGCTTCCGCCAGTAATCGCGAATGATGTCGTACGACTTGGGATCGCTCTTCCCCAGCATCAGTTCGAGCAGCTCGTGCGGAGAAGAGACGCCACCGTACAAAGGAGTGATAAGCGGCTGAAGAATAGTTGCCGTACCGTCATAACTGCGGGCGTCAGACCATGTTTCCAGATAATGAGCCTGCGGTAAATGCCATGTGCTCAGAGCAGCGGTTTCGTCGCTGTAAAGACCGAGATGAACAGAGAACGGCACGGACTCAAGAGCTGACCCGAAATCCAGATCGGCCGGCGAGCTGTACGCCGGATTCGCGCCGAGAATGACAAGCAGCTTGACCTCGCCGCGCCGAATGTCGTCGACGAGTTCACGAAGCGATGCCATTTGGCTTTCCGCCGGCTGAACCTCCACGGGATCAGAGTAGCTGACGGTCTTGCCCGTATTGCCGAGCCGTTCGTTGATCGCATGCGCAAGGGCATGGACAGCCGGAGACTGATAGACGCCCGGCACAACAACAGAGGCGCCTCTGTGACGTTGGAGATCGCTGACGAGGGCGGAAAGCCAGGTGCGATGTTTGCCAACATCTGCGGTGCGAACTTGAATTCCGAGTTCCCTGGCGATCGCGCGGGTACAAAGCTCAACATCCAGTGGAGTCACCGCCAGTCTGTGGTCCGCAACAGCCCCCACATTTGTCGGTGACGACTCCAGGGCATACAGCCGGTTCATCGAGCGTTTGCCGCCGGCCACCTTTCGCTTTTGAGCAAAATCGCTCGCGTAGCGAACAGCGGCAGGTCCGTGCGTGAGGAAATCCGAGTCGAGAGAAACAACAATATCAGCCCGATCGAAGTGATACCGTGTATTCATCAATCGTCCGAACGCATGCCGCGCTCCCTTGCGCACGTTGTCAAAGTCCACAGGCTCGTATTGGTGCCATTGCGCACGGGGAAACTGACGGAGGAGCCGTGCAAATTGATCGCCGAGCGTCGGAGAAGTGATGGACTCGGTGAGAATCCGGAGGCCCGCTCCCGCCGCCGACTGCCGCGCACGAAGCGCTTCGGATAATGCCGCGAGAAATCGGTCACGTGTGCTGATTGTCCCGCGATTCAGCGGTACTTGCGATCGATCGGGATCGTACAAAGAAAGGATCGAGGCCTGGGTGAATGCATCGGTCGATCCAAGACTTGCGGGATGATCCGGGTTCCCCTCGATCTTCGTCGGCCGGCCCATGTGGCTTGTGACGAGGATTCCTGTTGCATATCCGCTCTGCACCATTGCGGTTGCGAACGCAAGCGGTTTTCCGGGCGTTACCTGCTCTGGGGATCGGACATAGGGAATGATCTTCTCATCCGGCTGCTTCGTACACGCATTAAGCCCTGCAAGAGCCAGCGAAGCGCCCATGAGCATCAGGAATTGCCGCCGGCCAACGGATTCGTCCCACACAGAAGCCTCCCGCGGAAACTCGCGATGCAGAAACTCGCGAAATTCCTCCGTTTCAGCCAATTCTTCGAGGCAACGCCAATACTCGGTACCCTGCTTGCTCTGCAGCGTCGCTCGTATCCGGTCTAAATCGAGATTCTGTCTCTCGCTCATGCGTACCCTAGCGGTGGCAAATGGAACAATCGGAAAGCTGATTCACAGCAATTCCGTACTTCTTAACCAGCTCTTTTCCAGCGTGCTCACCCTCCGGTGTCCAGTTCATGGTGAGAACCTCCTCGCGTGGACGGATGAATTTTTCGGGCTGGCGGTGACAGTCGAGACACCATGACATAAAAAGCGTGTTCACGCGCCACGTGAGGGGCATTTTGTCCACAGGCCCGTGGCATGTCTCGCATCCGATTCCTTTGTTAACGTGGATGCTGTGATTGAAGTACGTGAACTTCGGAAGGTCGTGGACGCGGATCCACGTAAGCGGTTTCCCTGTCGCTGCGCTCGTGCGAACGGCGGCAAGCATGGGACTCGTGTTCCAGATCTGGGAATGGCACGTCATGCAGGTATAGGTGGGCGGAATACCGGCAAAGGAGGATTCAGTTACGGACACGTGACAGTACTCGCAACTGATTCCAAGTCCGCTGACGTGATGTTCGTGACTGAAGGGAATCGGTTGCTCCTTGGGCACTCCGACACCGGTTGTGTAGCCGGCGCGATAAATCCCCGATCCCACCCAAACAAGAAGACCGATGACCAGCAAAAATGCCACAATGCTGGCCCGCGAAACCACCTTCATGCTTGGACGGAATATCTGACCCAAGTGCCTTGCCTTGCTATGACATGAATCCCCGGAAGGGGTTCAGGGATTGACCGGAAGAAAGCCGCGGAAGGGTCGCGGCGTATCAATTAGTAAGATTGGGAAAGCCGACGTAAGAATGATTCCTATTAAACAAAAAAATTGCAGTCAAGTCAAGATGATAACGATTGCTGTTATCTTATAACTTCTTGACACACCTTGGCTAAACAACTATATTTCTCACGGATGGTACCTCCCGGAAACGACCTGTCCGGTATAACCACCGATTGACATTCTTTCATTATTGACTTGCGTCCGCTCGTTTTTCCCAGTCTCCTCGGGTCTTTCCCAAAGCGACAAAAATGAAACTTGGTTTTCTCACATCATGCCTTCCTGATGTCAGCTTTGGAGAGCTTTTGCGATGGACGCGAGGCACGAGATTTGCTGCTGTGGAAGTGGCTGCCTGGCCGAAGACTTCCGACCGGAAGTACAAAGGACAGCATCTAAACGTTGATTCTTTCAACACTTCGGACGCGCATCGGGTGAAAGACCTCCTTGGGGAGATGGGGGTCTCGATATCTGCCCTGGCGTACTACGACAATATCCTGGATTCTCAGTCGGCCGCGCGCAACGGCGTCAGGGCTCACCTGAAGAAAGTCATCGATGCGGCGTCGTTGCTGAACGTTCAACTCGTCGGCACGTTTGTTGGCGCGAACCCCCTTCTGACGCCTGCCGAAACGTTTCGGGAGATCGTAAAGGAGTTCGAAGGGATTCTCAGCTATGCGATAGAGCGGGGGGTGAAGATCATGATTGAAAACTGCCCGATGAATGGTTGGCAAAGGCCCAATACCCCCGGAAATCTGGCTTATTCTCCAGAACTCTGGGAAGCGCTTTTCAATGAACTTCAATCCCGAGATTTCGGCCTCAATTTTGATCCCTCTCACTTGTATTGGCTCGGCATCGATTATGAGAAGGCGGCCCGGGAGTTTGGGGAGAGGATTTTTCATGTCCACGCGAAAGACTGCGAGTTGCTGCCAGAAGGGCTTTATCGGTACGGGATCTATGGCCCGCAACTGACATCCGATGCCCGGGATCCGGGTTGGTGGAGATATCGGTTACCGGGAAACGGAAGTCTGGACTGGAGGCGATTCATTGGTGTGCTGCGTGAGGTGGGATATGATGGTGTACTCTCCCTTGAGTTGGAAGATCCTGATTGGGAGGGATCCGAAGAAAAGACGAAGGCTGCTCTTGTGCAAGGAGCGGAGTTTTTGTCTGGGCTAATCAAGGCAAGCTGATGGTCGAAAACGCTTCGAAGATGAAAAGAAAATTATGACCTCGAGAGAACGATTGCTGACAGCTTTTCACCGGAAGGAGGCAGACCGCGTACCTGTCTGTCCGGATATCTCCGTTATGGTCCCGGCGAAGCGCACGGGAAGGCCTTTCCATGAGCTTTTTCTGGATGGGCGTGAGCACACGGGTTGGACATCGGAGACCTACACGAATGCCTACGTTGACGCCGTGAAGTATTTTGGCATTGACGGGTGGTATGTGTACGGAGGGCTCAAAGAGATCCGTCCTCCGGGCGCTCCCGAATTCGTCGAATCCATAGGAACGGTGTACGACGGGAAGCTTGTCAAACGCGTATGCCAAACATCCCTTGGCGATCTCATAGAGCAGGAAATGTTCTTCGCCGATGAGCCGCCGTGGAGGGAAGAAAAGCC
>JACQPU010000311.1 GCA_016207365.1 Ignavibacteriales bacterium
CTGATCCTCAACATGGGCCCGCAGCATCCTGCAACCCATGGAGTGCTGAGACTGCTGATCCGGCTCGACGGGGAAACGGTCATCGGGTGTGTACCTGAGGTTGGATACCTCCACCGCGGATACGAGAAACTGGCCGAAGCTTCTTCCTACCACGAATTTATCCCGCACACCGACAGGCTCGATTATCTCTCACCGTTGTCGAACAACGTTGCCTACGTACTGGGAATTGAAAAGCTCCTGGGTATCGAAACACCTCCGCGTGCACAATATATTCGTACGATGATCTCGGAGCTTGCGCGGATTTCTTCTCATCTCTTGTGGCTGGGCAGCATGGGGATGGATGTCGGAGCCCTCACGGTGTTCATGTGGACATTCCGGGAACGGGAAAAACTTTACGACATTTTCGAGCTCCTCGTGGGTGCCCGGTTTACGACGAGTTACACGCGCATCGGCGGTCTTGCCAACGACATGACCCCTGAAGCCGGGGCAATGATCCGGACATTTATCACAGAGTTTCCTGAAAAGCTGTCCGAGTGTGAGCGGCTCCTCAACAAGAACCGAATCTTCATTGAACGCACCGATGGGATTGGCGTGATCGAACGGGATCGGGCCATCGATCTGGGACTCACGGGTCCTAACCTCCGTGCCTGCGGCGTGGATCATGATCTCCGCAAGGCAAATCCGTACCTCGTGTATGACCGTCTCGATTTTGAGATTCCGGTGTACGAAGGAGGGGATTCGCTTGCGCGTTACTACGTTCGTATGGACGAAATGAAACAGAGCCAGAGGATGGTCGTGCAGCTTCTCGACGATATGCCACGAGGGGAAATCCACTCTCGTGAACCTAAGCGGGTCCTTCCGCGTAAAGAACGTGTCTACACAAAGATGGAGGAACTGATCCACGACTTTATGCTGATCAACTTTGGGATTGACCCTCCCGTCGGCGAAGTCTACCACGCCGTTGAAGCACCCAAGGGTGAGTTGGGATTTTATTTCTACAGCAACGGTGAAGGAAATCCCTGGCGTATGAAAATCCGTTCTCCGTCTTTTGTGAACCTGCAATCACTTCCGGTGATGATCCTGGGGAACATGGTGTCCGATGTCGTTGCCATCATCGGGAGTCTCGATCCTGTCATGGGGGAAGCGGATAAATAGATTTTCGATTGTCGATTTTATTGTCGATTGGAACTGGAAATCGGCAATTGAAAATCGACAATTGACAATCTCATAGCCTTTATGCTCAGCCCACAAAACCTCCAACGTATCGAAGAACTGAAGAAGCACTATCGCACGTCCCAGGCGCTCGTTCTACCCGTGCTGTGGATGGTGCAGGAGCAGTTCGGCTACATCTCAAAGGATGCCATGAAGTATGTCGCGGATCTCCTGAAGCTCCCATACGGCCACATCCTGGGCGTTGTCACGTTCTACACAATGTTTCACCCTCATCCCATCGGCAAACATCACATTGAGGTGTGCACCAACGTCTCGTGCATGCTCAGGGGATCCGGAACAATTGTGGGATACCTCGAGAACAAACTTGGGATCCGTCTGGGCGAAACGTCGAAAGACGGCGAATGGACCCTGTCTGAGGTTGAGTGCATGGGAGCGTGTGGTGGAGCGCCCATGTGCGCTGTGGGTGAGGAATACCACGAACATCTTACGCCCGAGGCCGTTGATCGGCTGCTGGAGCGCTTGTCGTGAATCCTGTGCCTGCCATGGAACCCGTCATCCTCCCGAACATCAAGAATCTGCACTTGATCGACATATACGAGGCCAGGGGTGGTTACAAGGCTTTCCGTAAAGCGCTCGGCATGAAACCCGAGGAGGTTATCGAGGAGGTTAAGAAATCGAACCTGCGCGGCCGCGGGGGAGCGTGTTTTCCAACCGGACTGAAGTGGTCGTTCATGCCGAAAAAGACCGACAAACCGAAGTATCTCTGTGTCAATGGGGATGAGTCGGAGCCGGGTACGTTCAAGGACCGTCAGATCTTTGAATTCAATCCACACCTGATGATTGAAGGCACGCTTATCGCATGCTACGCCATGGGCATTAAGACCGCCTACATTTACATCAGGGGTGAGTACGGCAAATGGATCCGCATGGTGGAAAAAGCTGTGACCGACGCAAGGAGCAGAGGATATATTGGAGAGAATATCCTCGATTCAGGGTTTTCAACTGAGGTTGTTGTTCACAAGGGCGCCGGTGCATATATCTGCGGGGAGGAATCAGCTTTGATGAATTCAATTGAGGGCGATCGGGGATATCCCCGTGTGAAGCCCCCGTTCCCGGCGCAATATGGATTGTGGGGCTGTCCGACGACGATTAACAATGTTGAGACTATCAGCAACGTACCCCTCATCATCACGAACGGATGGGAATGGTACTCGAAGATTGGCGCATCCAAACATCCCGGTCCGATTCTTGTCGGGGTCAGCGGTCATGTGAACAAGCCCGGAGTTTATGAGATGCCTACCGGTGTTTCGCTTCTGGAAATCATTTACAAATACGCCGGCGGCGTTCCTGGAGACAAACGCATCAAAGCAGTCATTCCGGGAGGGTCGTCTACACCGATTCTTCGCGGTGATCTGCTCGAGGGTGTTTGCATGGATGCTGATTCCATGAAGACGGCCGGTTCGGCTGTCGGAACGGCAGGCCTGATTGTCATGGATGAAGACACGGATCTGATTGCCATACTTGCGCGGATTGCGAAGTTCTATCATCACGAATCGTGCGGCCAATGCACGCCATGCAGGGAGGGGACGGGATGGCTGGAAAAAATCCTGAACCGGTTTGTACGAGGAGAGGGACAAAAAGAAGACATTGACTTGCTGATGGATGTGGCCAACAACATCGAGGGGAATACGATTTGTGCCCTCGGTGATGCTGCGGCCTGGCCCGTACAATCAATGGTCCGTCGGTTCAGGGATGAGTTTGAACGTCGTGTAGCGTCCCCGCCCGTCGAGAACCTCGTCGCCTAGTGCTGTATCCGGCGGAGCCAAATGGGGGAGTACTGCCTGAAGGCGGGATGCTGAACTTCCGGCACGAAAACTCGTATATGCTTCCAGGCAACAATGAACGGAGGCAGGTCCGGGTTTTCTGTTTTTTGGGCCGGTTCTTACGCCGGGAACAACACTGTGAAATCAACCGTCTATATGAATGAACCCCTCCACAGGGCGGGATCAAGCCGGATTTCGCCAACGCGTGCAGAAGCAAACGAGCCGGTCGAAGGGAAAAGCGACGAAGTGCTGATCTCGCTGTTCCAGAGTGGTGATCAGGGGGTCTTCCGGGTGCTCGTGGAACGATATCAGGAACGCGTTCGAAATCTCCTGTACTCGATTTTCCATGAAACCGAAACGATCGATGACCTTGCCCAGGAGGTCTTCATCAAAGCCTACGAGGGTCTCGGGCGGTTCAGATTTGAATCCTCGTTTTATACATGGCTGTACCGAATTGCCGTAAACCGATCGCGGGATGAGCTTCGCAAGCGCAAAGTGCGGCGGTTCTTCTCCTTCCAGTCGATGGATGAATCGACCGAAAATGAAGTAATGGAGCGAACGACCGTGCAACCTGCGTCCATGGATGAGCAGGAGCTTGTGGCCAAGGGGCTGAGTGCCCTTCCCGAAAAATACAGGATGCCCGTTATTCTGAAGGATCTTGACGGACTTTCGTACGAGGAAATTGCCGATGTTCTTGAATGCGAGATCGGTACAGTGAAATCGCGACTCTCTCGGGGTCGAACGATGCTAAGAAACATTCTCAGACCATTGCTGAAGGAAGCGGGAGAATGAGGGATTTGTCGCGACGGGAATTGCAGGAACTTCTTTCGCTCGCCGCGGACGGAACGCTGGATGCTGAACGTCAGCGGATCCTCGATGAGTACTGTCGCGCCCATCCGGAGGCGTTGAGCGCGTTGAAGGAACTCCGTCGCTTGAAACACCTGCTCGCTTCGCAGAAGAAAGTTGCTCCAAATCCGTTCTTCCGGACCCGCTTGTTGCAGGTTCTGGAGCAAGGCTCGGAAGAATCAAGGAATCTTCTGCCGTTTCCGTCGAAATTCGTTCCGCTTGCATCAGCGCTCGCTATTGTGATTTTTATCGGCTTGGGGATTACGGTGTTTCTGCAACGCGGGCCGCTTCTCCAGTACCTCTCCGAAACGTCGTCGGAAGTCCAGCAGGTCTACGAGAGCAGTATCTTGAAGGGATCGATCATTCCGCTGTTCACCAACATTGGAAATGATGATGTTCTGCAGTATGCGCTGTTTGGAACGCTTCCTCTCGACAAGAATTCAGACGCTGCCCTGAGAGTGGATGAGGGAAGCGCCGAAGGTTATCGTATTGAGGTCGGACTCAAAGCCGAGCGGCAGTCGACGCCTCAAGTAACGGTGAACGACCTTTTTGAGGAGGTTCGACCGACTCCGTTGCAGGCCGTGAGAATCGATTCAGTGCTGCGCGAAGCCCGGAGCAGGATCGCACAGGCGGGATTCTATGCTGAGAACAACGCTCTGGCCATCGATCCCGAGATTACGCAGTTGAATCGGCGAGTTCTCTCAAGAATCGTGGGAGTTCTCGGGCCCGTGCAGCGCGAACGGTTGGATAACTTTCTGAAAAAACGCAATTCTGTTTACGGTGTTGCGTTCGAGAAACCCGGTGCGCCACCGGTACCGCCGGTCGTACGGCATGTTCCCGGGCCGGACCATCGGAAAGACTTCATCGTCATTACGCCCGATTCTTTTGTGATCACAACGCTGGCATTCGACATGGACAGTCTCCGCGGTCCGTGGGCAGTCAAGGTTCATGCCGATGTGGCGGAAATGCACAAGAGGCTCGAGGAATTCGTGCGTTCACAGGCAAAACGGGTGCCACCGGTTCCGCGAGTACGGACGGAGGGCCCGGTGCGGATCATGGGAGAAGGCGATGTGATTCGTATTGAGGTTGGAAGGAGGCTTGTAGGAGAGGAGTCTGAATTACACCGCGTCGTCGTGCATCCTCGCACGCAGGTCGACACGTTTTTCCAGTTTGAGATACGTACAGGAGTCCCGCAGGACGATAGACGGCCAGGGGAGTTTGAGCGCGGCGTCGAGATCGAGGTTCAAAGGCACCTGGATTCCATGATGCGTCACTTCCGCGAGGAACAGGAAGAACATCTCAGGCAACTCAGGGAATTTGATTCTCTTATGGCTCCGCCCGGAATGACGCGCCAGCGTCCGCGCAGAGGAGCAAGCGTGGATTCCTTGAAGTAACGTATTGCTTTTCCCGCCTTCCGTCTCTATATTTTCTCCATCCGGTTTTTTCCTTCCACAAGCGCCATTCGATCTTGTCAGGTTCTGTTGTTGTCAAAATTTCGCGCCTTGGGGCAAACAACCTTCCGCTTCCAGCGTACGCTACCGAAGGGTCGGCAGGCATGGACATCTGTGCGGCGGTTGACGCCGAC
>JACQPU010000035.1 GCA_016207365.1 Ignavibacteriales bacterium
CCACGCCTGCCTGGCCCGCCAGAAAACATGACGGGTAACCGGCAGGCAGGTTCGGAACCATCTCCGGAGGAACTCCCCATGAAAATCACAGTCATTGGCGCGGGGCATGTCGGTGCCACGGCAGCTCAGCGTATTGCAGAAAAGGAACTGGCAAACGAAGTGGTGTTGGTGGATGTGGTCGAAGGATTGCCTCAGGGCAAGGGGCTCGATATATACGAGTCGGCTCCGATCGAGCGGTTCGACGCAAAGGTCATCGGCACGAATTCCTACGACCAGACGTCGAACTCAGATATTATTCTGATCACGGCCGGCATAGCCCGCAAGCCGGGCATGAGCCGGGACGATCTCCAGGCCACGAATGCCAACATTGTCAAGACAGTCACAGAGCAAGCGGTCGCAAAATCCCCCCGCGCGATCATCATCGTCGTCTCCAATCCGCTCGACGTGATGACGTACGTGGCCAAGAAGGTGAGCGGATTCGAACGTCATCGGGTACTCGGCATGGCTGGTGTTCTCGATTCGGCACGGTTTCGCACTTTCATCGCCATGGAGTTGAACGTTTCGGTTGAGGACGTGACCGCGTTCGTCCTAGGAGGACACGGTGATTCCATGGTTCCCCTCCCTCGTTACTCCACTGTGGCAGGCATTCCTCTTCCGGATCTGATGGACAAAGCGACGATTGACCGCCTGGTCAAGCGGACGCGGGACGGAGGGATTGAAATCGTGAATTATCTCAAGACCGGAAGCGCGTATTATGCCCCGTCATCCGCGGCCATTGAGATGATCGAATCGATTGTTCGCGACAAGAGGCGCATTTTGCCGTGCGCGGCGTGGCTCGAGGGCGAATACGGGCTGAACGACGTCTATTGCGGCGTGCCTGTAAAACTCAGCCGGGACGGCATGGAGGAAATCATTCAGATCAAGCTCACCCCCGAAGAACAGGCTGCTTTAAACAAATCGGCCGATGACGTCAGGGCTAATATTGCAAAACTCAACATCTGAGAATCGTTCTCGACGTTGTTTCGTGAAAAGAGCCGGGAGATGCCTTCCGGCTCTGCTGTTTATTCATGGGGGTCACTAAGGAACCTGTTGCTTCTCACATTCCCATTTCTTAAACTAATCGATCATTCGCCATGCCATTTAACCAAAGGAGGCATCATGAAGTACGGAGCCAAGCTGTTGTTGCTCTTCGTTGCCGTCGGAGCGCTGTTCTCGGTGTCCGGCTGCAAGAAATCGACCAGTCCGGAGGAGGCTGAAAAGGTTATCGGCGATCTCTTTCCGCTTATCTCGGCACATAAGTTCACGTTCAATGGATTCATTCGCCACGCCGTCAACGACACAAACATCACTGCCACCGGTGCTTTTTATACGGGGATCATGACAGTTCTCCCGGCCGCTCCACCGCTTCCGCCCAACGTTCCTAATATCGCAGGAACCACATTCTTTATTTCCGATTCATCCTTTGTGAATCCTTCTCCCGCGACCTGGGTTGTCAGCGGCTTCTATGTGAAGCGTGCTTCCACAACGTCGGGTGATATCATGTTCCTTACGAATGCGGGGCGTTTTTACAGGCAGACCGGCGTAGCCCGTGTCGACTCGCTGAAGTGGATTTTGCTCGTGAGACAGGATGCGACCGTCGGTCAATCCTGGGTGGCGTTTGACAGCACCTACACATCGTCCACAGTCGGTACTGCCCGATTGAAGATTGACTGTGTGTTTGATGCCCGAGCAAACATTACGGTGAACAGCCAGACATACTTTGCTTACAAACTCACTGCCAACAGATCTGTCTATGTCGGAGGCTCGACCACGCCGGTCAGCCAGGGCGCAACGGCAACGATCTGGCTTGTTCCCGATCTCGGCATTGTGAAGTTTATTTTCAATTCCGATGGTGAAACTCCCGGATTCGATCGCAATCTGCTGAGTAAGAACTTCTGACGTTCCCCACAGTTCCAATGACCTGCAAGCCCCGACCGATCGTGCCGGGGCTTGTTGACTCTCTGACCAGGGCAAGAGCCGGGTTTCACCGGCAGGAGGTATGAACTCTGTGAATTTCCGCGTCCGTCGTTTCCGTCTGCTTCCCCTCCCCATTCTTTTTTTCTTCTCCGTCGCCATCGGGCAATCCAGCTCCAACGGGGCCGTCTCCGGTGTCGTTAAGGACGATGAGAATCGCCAAGGCGTCCCCTTTGTCAATATCGTCCTCAAAGGCACCCAGCTTGGGGCTGCATCCGACGAGAACGGCCGGTATATCATTCGGGGTATTCCCCCGGGCGAATACACGTTGGTTGTTTCAGCCGTGGGATTCCGCACCAACGAGGCCAGGCTTCGCGTTGAACCAGGTTCCACGGTCATCCGCGACTTCTTTCTTGCGCACTCCATGGTGGAGCTCACAGAAGTCCTCGTTTACGGAGCGTCGCTTCGGCGGGAACGACTCACTGAAGCGCCTGCGTCTGTAACCATCATTGAAGCCGATGATATTGCACGTAATGCGTCCCATGGTCAGCTTCCCAAGCTTCTTGAAGCCGAGCCAGGGATCGACATGGTGCAGAGCGGATTGTACGATTTCAATGTGAACACCCGGGGATTCAACAGCTCGCTGAACCGTCGTTTGCTTGTGCTTCTCGATGGACGTGACCTCGGGACGGCGTTCCTCGGTGCCACGGAATGGAACGGGTTAACAATTCCTCTTGAAGAGCTCGGCCGCATCGAGCTCGTCCGGGGACCCGGTTCCGCACTCTACGGCGCAAATGCATACAATGGCGTCATGAATATCACGTCAATTCCTCCGCGCGCTTCGCGCGGAACAAGGGTGCTCCTTGGCGCTGGGGAGCTAAGTATGATCCGTGGGGATGTCCGTCACGCAGACGCTATAGGACAGTGGAGCTATCGGATCAATATTGGAGGCATTTCCGGCAAGACGTTCAGTCGCGTCAGAACAAACCGGAATTTTGAATACTTCGGATTTAATCCTGTCCTCAACGACGAAGTGAAAGACCTGAACACGGATCCGGTTCGTAACGTATACGCCTCGGCGAGGGTGGATTACGATTACGAAGGAGGCGCGGTTTCCACGCTTGAGGGTGGCGTGGCCCAGGTGGAGAACGAGGTAATCGTCACCGGGATTGGTCGCGTGCAGGTCAGAAAAGCCAGTAGACCATGGGCCAGGGTGAGCTACACCGGACATGGGTTCAGTTTTGTCGGGTGGACAAGTGCCCGCGTCAATCTAGAGCCCGAGGTGTCACTTTCAACAGGACTTGATCTCTACCAGGATGCATTGATTACACAGGGAGAGGCACAATATAGCTTCACCCTTCTGGACAAGACATTGATGGCAGTCGTGGGCGTCTCACATCGGCTTGTTGACATCGGCACCAAAGGAACGCTGATGCTCGACACGCGGCACGACAACATGAGCGGAGTCTATAGCCAATTGGAGTACAGAATCTCTGACGATCTTAAGGCTCTGGTGGCCGCACGTTGGGACCGCAGTACGTTGCATGAGAATCAATTCTCACCCAAAGCAGCCATTGTTTGGTCATTTCTCCAGGGACATGCCGTTCGAGCAACCTTCAACAAGGCCTTCCAATCGCCGAATTATTCCGAGCTATTTCTTCTCGTGAAGCATCCGTTCCGCTCCCTCGCCTACTACGGAAACATGGTGGAAAATCCCCCAGGGCTTACTGGTTTCGTAGGCGGCGTCAAGCCTGGTGCAAGCAAAGATATGACCGTTGAGAAGATCACGAGCTACGAGATCGGTTACAAGGGTGTATTTGCAAATTCCCTCTTCCTGACGATGGATGCCTATTACAGCGAACTGAGTGACTTCGTGACGGATCTTGCGGTCGGGGTGAATCCGAGATTCCCGGCTCAGGGAATCTATCCGGGTGATCCGCTTTCACCGCGGACGATCTGGTCCTATGTAAATGCAGGACGAGTGTTGGAAGCGGGCTTAGAGGTGGGAATGAACTACTATCTGAGTGATATGTGGCTTTTCCGCGGAAACGTTACGTGGTATTCGTTTGAAGTCGTTGAAAAGAACGACAACGACGTCCTGATCCCAAATTCTCCGAATTACAGGCTCGGTGGAGGGGTCACATATTCCCACGAAAGAGGCGATGTGAACGCTTCGATTAAGTATGTGCCTCCTTTCGACTGGGCAGCAGGAATCTATCGTGGGCCAATTCCTGCTTACACAATTGTCGACCTGAGTAGTGCCTACCGTGTGACAGACAATATGACGTTAACGGTGGCCGTCTCAAACATTCTCGATCGTCAGCATTATCAAATCTTCGGAGGTTCTTACCTTGGCCGCAGAGCGACTGTCACTGCGGCATACACTTTCTAATGCGGCCCCAATCGCGCAGGAGCCCGCGACAGAAATGCCGCGGGCTCTTTTTTGGAACAATCCCTTCCCTTCTTTACCGCAATCGCTTCAAATTAATCATCATTTCCACGGTTGTACCATTTGCCGACGGCCTGATTTCCACGCGGTCCATCATGGATCTGATCAGGAAAATTCCCCGTCCGCTCTCCTTGAGGAGATTTTGCTCGTCAATTGGATTCGGAATGCTGGCGGGATCGAATCCATTCCCCTGATCGGTGACGGTCACGACAACACTGTCCGCGTTGAGCAAGCAGACGACACACGCCTTCTTGTGCAGATCCGATTTGTTGCCGTGGACAACGGCATTGTTGACGGCCTCAGTCGCGGAGACGAAAAGACGGTAAAACGTGCCGTCGTCGAGCCGGGCAACCTTGTTCACTTCCTTGAAGAAGTCCTCCACCTTTCCGATCTCATTCGGCGTCCTGATGCACACCATCTCGAACATCGTTCGGCGATGTCCGTTCACAGATTCAATCCGCTTAACGACCTTTGAGATCCGTTTTTTTGCCATGACGCAATATGCTTGCCGATCCTTTGAGATTCAACATTTCTTTTTGCGCATATACCTTTTTGGTTTCCTTGCCGACCCGTCAGAAGTGACGGTGGGCACGTCGAGCTCCGTAAACGACGACCCGGCGTTCAAAACCCTCCATTCATCGTTCATTCAACGCCGTTCATCCCACACCCGGTCGCGAAACATCTTGAGGATTCTTTTGTGCCTGACGCCAAGGGCAATGGCGACAAAGGTTCCGCGCGATCCAACCCAGCGGAAATCTGCTACGGACATGCCTCGGGTGAGCACTCCCTGCGTTTCAACATGAACTTCGGCCCGACGCCATTCAAACAACGACGGATCGCAAGCCGCCGCCACAGCCACCGGGTCGTGAAGAAAACCACCGAAAAAGCCGGCCGCGCGTTTATGATAGGTCATGTATGACTTCGTGCATCGCACAAGGAATTGTGAAAGCGGGCTCGGATACCTGACAGACATTTGTTTGACATCGCGCCATTCAAGCCTTACAGTTTCAGTAGCATCAAGGGGAACAATACGGACGGGGAGGCCGCTTGTCAGAACCTCTTCTGCTGCCTCAGGATCAACAAAGTAGTTGAACTCTGCAACTGGACCGGTATTGCCCGGAACCCTAAAGGCCCCTCCCATCGAAACGATGTGACGGGCTTTCTGCAAGGTGTGCGGATCTTTTCGCCATGCTTTTGCCAGGTTGGTCAAGGGCCCCAAGGCAACGATGGTGAGCTTCTTTCCGAAGCGATTGCAGGAATCCAGGATCACATCAGTGGCCCTGCGGCGCGTTGCTTCCGAAAGCCCGGAAACACGATGGTGTCCACGAACGTCACCAAGACCATCGCGTCCGTGCACTTCCGGAGCCGTGACGAGTGCACGCCTGAGAGGCTTCGCAGCCCCTTCGGCAACGATGGGAATTCGTTTCGGTTGCAGCAGGCTCAACACCTTGAGCACATTGCGAGTGCATTTGCGCACTTCGACGTTCCCAGAAACCGTGGTAATGGCCTCCACGGTGATTTCAGGGGAGCGCAAAGCAAAAACGAGTGCCAGGGCGTCATCGACCCCAGCGTCCGTGTCTATGAGAACGCGAGGTTTATTAATGGGTATTGGGTAATGGTTAATGGTTATTGGTTATTCG
>JACQPU010000048.1 GCA_016207365.1 Ignavibacteriales bacterium
ATCGCATGACATTCAAGTATTTCGTCGGCATTTGCCGCGTGCTCCACAAAGGAACTGAAGTGTTTCGACGAATCAACCGTAACGGTGATAAACGCAGTGATGTCTTTTCCAAGTTTCTTGTGATCCACCTTCGCAAAGTATCCCCTTATCGTACCGGACTCTTCGAGTTTGCGAAGACGCTCGCTGGCTGCAGGGAGGGAGAGATTGATACGTTCGGCGAGGTCATTTCGGCGTGTCCTTCCCTCTTTTTGGAGGATTTCGAGGATCTTGAGGTCCAGTTCGTCCATGGGGCTAAACAATTAAGGGAAACAGGCGGCAAGAGTGTAATTACTAAGGCGTAGCCTGTCTTTGGCCTTCAAAGGTAAGGTACCAAAGCGGATTTGTCAAGTCATTTTTTGGAGGGTGGATCGTTACAGCGTGGAGAATCGAGGCTCGCCTTCGAAGACGGTCATTTGCACCTTGAAATCCGGGTCAAGAACAACGAGGTCGGCGTCTTTTCCCACGGCGAGGATTCCTTTCCGATGGGAGACGCCAAGGACTTTTGCGCCATTGAACGTTGCCATGCGAATGGCATTCGTGACGGGCACGTCAACCTGGCGAACCATGGTTTTAACCGCCTCCTCCATGGTCAGTGTGCTTCCTGCGAGTGTCCCATCGGCAAGATAGGCGCGCTTTCCCCTTACGGCAATCGTCTGGTCCATAAAAGTATACTCGCCGTCGGGCATGCCACTTGCACGAATGGCGTCGGTAATGAGGACTATCCCTCCTTCCCCTTTGACATTGTAAAGGAGCTTCATGACGGCCGGATGAACGTGGATGCCATCGGCAATCAATTCAATTTTCAGCTCGTTGTGGAGAAGTGCGCCAAGTACCACGCCGGGTTCGCGGTGGTGGAAGGGCCGCATGGCATTAAACATGTGTGTAACGTGCGCAGCGCCGTTGTCAATGGCGTTCAGGACGTCGTGGTAGGACGCAGCGGAATGGCCGATAGACAGCACGACGCCATGCCGAGCCGCGGCTCGCATGATCTCTTCGACCCCTTCGAGTTCAGGGGCAATCGTCATCAAACGAATCGTACCTCCACTGGCCGTATAGAGCCGCTCCCATGAACGGATATCCGGTTTCCAGATGTACTCCGCCTTCATAGCCCCGTGCAAGTCGCTGTTGATATAAGGCCCTTCGAGATGAATTCCCCATATGTTGGATCGCTGCCCTGTAACGAATCCCGCAATTCTGGCAACATCGGCTGTCAGTTCAGGGTCGGGCTTGCTGTAAAGCGCCCCAAGGAGTCCCGTCGTGCCATGGCGAAAGAAGAACTCGGAAATTCGCCTGACGCCATCACCATCAGGGTCGGCGAATCCATGACCCCCTCCACCGTGAACGAGCAGATCGACAAAACCCGGGGTAAGCCATTTACCGCCCAGGTCGATGCGTCTTGCCCGGGCGGGAATTGCGATCCCGGCAGATTCACCGACTGCTGCAATGGTGGATCCTTCGGTGACAAGCGCTCCGTCTTCGATGATACGGAACGGTGTTACAATTCTGGCATGAACAAAGGCGAGATCCATCAGGGGGTGTGCCGGGGGGAGACGCTCTCCATAAGGTCTTTCACAGCTTTGCGCAGATCAGGTACACCAAACACGGAGGTTCCGGCTACGAGGACATCTGCACCGGCAGTGACGGCCACTGGTGCCGTGACGGTATCAATCCCCCCATCTACTTCGAGGTAAATGCTACGACCGGAAGAAGCAATCAATTGCCTGCACTCGCGAATCTTGTCGACAGTCCGTTGGATAAACTTCTGTCCACCAAAGCCAGGGTTTACGGTCATGATAAGGATAAGGTCGACGTCATCGAGAATATCCTTGATCTGAGAGACACTCGTAGCCGGGTTTAGCGCCACACCGGCCTTCGCTCCCAGTTCGCGGATCCGTGAAACCGTTCTGTGAAGATGCGGGCAGACTTCCTGGTGTACGGTAATGATATCGCTCCCTGCTTCACGAAACGCCTCGAGATAGCGGTTGGGATCATCAATCATGAGGTGTGTATCCAGCACCAGGTTAGTTCCCTTCCGGATCGAGGAAACAACGGGGGGTCCAAAACTGATATTAGGAACGAAGTGGCCATCCATGATGTCGAGGTGAATCCATTGTACTCCAGCCTCGTGCACGGCTTTTACTTGCTCATCCAGGCATCGAAAATCCGCTGCGAGGATCGAGGGCGCTATAAGTACGTTATTCATCACGGTGTCTAGTTTTCCATTGGAGGTTTCTCAGCCCGCTGCGTAACAAAGAGCTGGATGGCCTCCCCTCTGGGTGCGAAATTCCCTTCCCGAGGGTATTGTTCGATTACAGTATTTGGCAGGATATCGTTGTTAACCTGGAATGTAATGTTTCCGATCGTGAATCCGGCCCGGAGGATCAGGCGTTCGGCCTCCGTAAGGCTCTTACGGATAACGCTTGGAACCGGGAGCCTGTCGGCACTCGGGCCCTGACTCACGGTGAGAGACACCGTCGTTCCGCTGTGTACGGTGGTGCCAGAGGGAATGGATTGATCGATCACGGTATTCTCCGGAAACTGCGTGGAGACTTCGTAGGTCAACTCTCCGATTCTGAGTCCGAACCGCTCAAGGGCCAGTCGAGCGTCGCGGATTGATCGCCCTCTCAACGCGGGAACCGTCGCCGGGGTTTCCCCCCCGCTGATGGTGAGATAGATCCCTCGGCCGAACTTCACTTCCGATCCCCCTGCCGGAGTTTGCAGCGATACTGTCCCCTCCGGGTGGTTCTTATCCGGCCTGATTTCCGCTACCTTTGGTTTAAGGCCTGCCTCTTCAAGGGCCCGTATGGAAGCTTCTTCCGACAGCCCCACCACATTGGGAACGTACGTCGTTTCACCTTGTTGAACATAGCGCGGCATGACGATGTCATCCATGATGAAGAAAACCGCCAGCGCCATGATCAAAACGAGGGAAGTCCGCTTTACAAAGGTAAAAAGCTTGCCCGATGTGGTCGTCATGGGCTGACAATATAGCCAAAGCTTCCCTGAGTTTCAACAAATGTCCGTCCCCTGCCGGTATTGTTTGCGTCCCTCTCGTTTGTTTCGTATCATTTTTATGAATTCCACAAGGTGGTGATGATGTTGTCCACACGCGCGCTCGCATCGCGGGCTTCTTCCCTTCAAAGGGATATTCTTCGCACCCTCCTCTATTTCGACATTTTCAACCACCCGCTCTCTCTCCAGGAGGTGTACCGATTCCTCCCGTCGGACTCTACGTCAATCGATGCCCTTCGTGAGGCCTTCCGCCGACCACCGCTGTCGGAAATGGTTCAAGAGCGCGACGGCTTTGTGTTCCTAGCCCGGAGTGTTGACCGGATTGATCCGATTGTGTTACGGAGGGTGAACGAGCGTCGCGCAGACAGGTTTCTTGCGGTCGCGCATGTAATGGGATTCCTCTTACGGCAATTTCCTTTTGTTCGTGGTGTCTTCATCTCAGGGGAATTGTCAAAGGGGGTGATGTCCACCCGCGGGGATATCGATTACGTCATCGTTACGGCGCCCCGACGGGTATGGATTA
>JACQPU010000024.1 GCA_016207365.1 Ignavibacteriales bacterium
GTCCGTCACTGAGGATCGCTTTGTGATTCCCTCCTCGATCAGGCTGTTTCTCGCCGTTGGAATTCTCGGCGGTTTTACAACCTTCTCTTCGTTCAGCTATGAAACGATTGCTCTTTTGAGAGACGGTCAGCTGTTCTACGGCTCGTTAAATATTCTCGCCACGGTTTTCGGATGCCTTGCAGGCACTTACGCGGGAATGTCACTGGGAAAAGTCATTTAGGAAATACCGGCCATGAAACTCTCGGGCGATGGAAATATGCTCAGAATTTTTCTCGGGGAACTTGACAAGCTCGATCACAAACCCCTCTATGAGGCGATCGTCCTGAAGGTGCGCGAAATGGGGTTGGCAGGGGCAACGGTGTTGAGGGGGATTCAAGGGTTCGGGGCCGACAGCAGGATCGTTCACACCGCAAAAATCCTGCGGCTTTCTGAAGACTTGCCGATCGTGATTGAGATTGTCGAAAGCGAGGACAACATCAGGAAACTCGTTCCAGTCATTGATGAAATGATCGGCTCGGCAGGATGCGGAGCGATGATGACGATCGAGAAGGCGGAAATAATACGGTATACGCCGGGAGAATCAAAGAAGTGAGCGGGGAGAAGAGGACGTTTGCTCAGAGATAAGACTTTGCGCATCGCTCTCGCCGGCATTGAACTCTGACGTGACGTGAAATTCGATGTCGGGAAACATGTCCCGCGCCGTATTGAATGACCAAGGACCTTCGGCGAGAAAAACCGGATTGTCATCCTTGTCGAAGGCAACAGCATGGTTTTGCAGGCGGAGAAAACGAGCGAGTTGTTCCTTGTTCGCGGACGTAAACCAGAAAGCTTTGTAAACATTCATTCGATGGAATTCGCACTCGGCTCCATATTCGTGCAGGAGTCTGAACTGAATAACCTCGAATTGCAGCTCGCCCACGGCTCCGATGATCTTCACGTTGCCCTGTTCTCGAATGAGGAGCTGCGCGACCCCTTCGTCGGTAAGCTGACGGATGCCTTTTTCCATCTGCTTGGCTTTGAACGGATTCTTGTTGACGAGTTGTCTGAAGATCTCAGGTGAGAACCTCGGGATCCCCTTGAACTGAAGTTGTTCGCCTTCCGTCAGGGTGTCCCCTATTTTGAAGTTCCCGTTATCGAACAATCCCACCACATCCCCCGGCCAGGCCTCCTCGATCACGCTTTTCTCGTTTGCCATAAAGCTTGTGGGATTTGCAAACCGGAGCTTCTTCTCCAGCCGCGTGTGGTAATAAAATTCATTCCGCTTAAACACACCTGAACAAACCCTGCAAAACGCGATGCGGTCGCGGTGGTTCGGATCAAGATTGGCGTGAATCTTGAACACGAATCCCGTGAACGGACGCTCGGTTGGCTGGACGGTTCTGGCGGTGGTCTCTCTTGGCAGTGGAGAGGGAGCGATCGTGACGAATGTTTCGAGCAGTTCTTTCAAACCGAAATTATTGAGCGCGCTTCCGAAGAATGCAGGGGCGAGATAACCCTCGCGATAATGGCCCTCGTCGAACGACTCATAAGCGTGTTCGATCAGATGGATATCGTCGCGAAGTCGCGCGGCTGAGTCCGCCCCGATGTGCTGGTCCAGAAGAGGACTGTCAAGGTCATCAATGGCCATCACGTCCTCGTGAACAGCGGTCTTCCCTGAAGTGAACAGCTCCAGCTGCTTGTCGAACAGATTGTACACGCCTTGGAACCGCGTTCCCATTCCAATAGGCCACGTGAGGGGGCGGGTGTGAATGCCAAGATCGCGTTCCAATTCATCCAGGAGCTCGAACGGGTCCCGTCCCTCGCGGTCGAGCTTGTTAATGAACACGATCATCGGCGTGTTGCGCATTCTGCACACATCCATCAGCTTCCGCGTTTGCTCTTGTACGCCCTTGACGGAGTCCACGACCAGAATCACACTGTCCACCGCTGTGAGCGTCCGGTACGTATCTTCGGCAAAATCCTTGTGACCCGGTGTATCGAGGATGGTGATCTTGTACCCCTTGTATTCAAAGCCCATGACAGAGGTGGCGACCGAAACGCCGCGCTGTTTTTCGATCTCCATAAAATCCGACGTTGCCGTTTTCCGGATCTTGTTGCTTTTCACGGCGCCGGCAGTCCTGATCGCTCCGCCGAACAGCAGCAGTTTCTCTGTGAGTGTAGTTTTTCCCGCGTCAGGATGGCTGATAATAGCGAAGGTGCGGCGTCGTTTGAGTTCGTGTGCTTTCATGGAAACTTGTTTTGAGCGAAACTGTTCGTTTCGGGTGGTAATTTAAGGCTTCGAAATGCTGAGTGAGCGCGGCCCGGGTACGAGCCAAAGCAGGAAATCGCTACGGCGGGGTGAGGGGTGTGCGGAATGATTGCGTGGTCATGATTCCTAAGATACGGAAAATGGCGGAAAGAGCCAAATGCGGTTCCCTCTCTACAGCGCAAGCACTCTCTTAATGCCCAGGGTGATCTTCGCCATTGTGTCTGCCGAGATGTTGCCGAGTTTTTCGTCAATTCTGGCCTGGTCGACAGCCTTTAATTGGTCACAAAGCGCTATGCTGTCTTTGCTGAGCCCGCCTTCTTTTCTTAATACCTCGACATGCAACACATCACGTGATTTGCCTGCCGCGTCAGTCAATGGAACGACCACGGCAAGCGGAGATGATCTTCGGCAGGCGTCAGTAAGCCCGAGGATGCGAATCGAATCATTGGACCATTCCTTTGTCAATGTCAGTTTTTGTCATTTGAGTTTGATTACTGCACATCATTCGGCCTCGGGGGTTTCGGTCTGCGTCGTAACTGGCAGGGTTTCGGCTTCTGTGACATAGAATCGCTTCCGGATCCACAAAGCCACGTTGACGAGTCCGATCAATACCGGTACTTCCACAAGCGGCCCGATGACGGTCGCAAAGGCGGCGGGGGAGCTGACTCCGAAGACGGCCACAGCAACGGCAATGGCGAGCTCGAAGTCGTTACTGCTCGCAGTAAATGAAACGGTCGCGGCTTTCTCATACGGTGTGCCGATTCTCCTTGCGACCAGGAACGTCACAAAGAACATCGCTCCAAAATAGATCGCGTAAGGAATTGCCACGCGAACGACGTCCAAAGGCAATGTCAAAATCGAATCCCCTTTCAGGGAAAACATCACGAAAATCGTGAAGAGAAGGGCGGCTGGTGTCAGAATGGAAATCTTCTTTACGAAGTATCCATGGTACCAATCGATGCCCTTCAGCCGGACGAGTACAGCCCTCGTGATCACCCCGGCGGCAAATGGAATGCCGAGATAGATGAGCACGGTAACGGCGATTTCCTCAATCGAAATCTCCACGATCGCTCCGCTCATTCCGAACAAAGGCGGGAGAACAGTGATGAACACGTAAGCATAGACGGAATAGAGAAACACCTGAAAGATGGCATTGAAGGCCACGAGTCCTGCCGCGAGTTCGGAATCGCCTTTGGCCAGGTCGTTCCATACGAGGACCATTGCGATGCAA
>JACQPU010000025.1 GCA_016207365.1 Ignavibacteriales bacterium
ATTCATGACTATAGTCAAAAAAGCATCCCCCTGCAACCGAACAACTTTGTTCATTTTCGGTTTCTTCCTTCTTCCTTTTTTCCCGGTTCTCTTGCCAATTTCCCGTTTTCTTGTTATCTTGTTTTGATTCTCTGATCCAGAATACGGAGTATTGAATGGCAAGGATTTGTGCAATTTGCGGAAAGAAACCCATGGCGGGCAATAACGTCAGCCACGCACACAACAGAACTCCCCGAAGATTCCTGCCGAACCTGAAGCGCGTCCGGGCTGTCGTTGAGGGAAACGTGCGGCGAATCACGGTCTGTACGAATTGTATCAAGTCGGGACGGATCCGCAAAGCGGCCTGAGGGAACGAGTCTGTTTGTGCCGGTAACGCTTATCCCGCCTCCCCGCGGGATTTTTTGTTCATACATCACGTTGCTGCGGTTGATCGCGGTGTACCGGAATGAAAATCGCCTTCTCACCCCCCAACCAGCTCACCCTCCTTCGAATCCTGCTCACGCCGGTATTCCTCGTATTCCTCTTTTCTCAGAGTCCCATCCTTCGCCAGCTCTCCGTCGTGGTATTTATCCTTGCGCTTCTCACAGATTGGTACGACGGATGGGTTGCCAGACGATGGGGATATGTAACACGGTGGGGTACTTTTCTCGATCCCCTCGCCGACAAGATCGTCACCTCTGCGGCGCTCATTTCCTTTGTCTTGCTTGACCTCGCGCCGGCCTGGCCTGTCTGGCTTATCGTGATGCGGGATATCGCGATCACCCTCCTTCGCTCGTATTCCGAATGGAAGGGCAAGCCATTTGACACAACGCGATTCGCCAAAACGAAGACGTTTCTTCAATTCGTCGTCATCTATTATATCCTCATTCTTTATGTAGCCCGAAGTTCGGGGTACTTCAACCGCGAGTACGGCGGTGCAACGGAAGTCCTCCTGGACAACACACTTCTAAGCGTTCTTATCATTCTCATCGCCGTGATCACTGTTTGGACCGGCATTCTCTATATCATCAACAACCGGGCCACCATCCGTGAACTCCATGAGTATTCCACCAGGGTCACCGAGTCGCGCTGAGAGCGCGCTCGTTGCCGACCCGTCGTTCCACGTTCCGCTGCCTGCACGCATCTTCGCGTCCGGATTGTTCACAGGATATGTGCCCTTCGCATCAGGCACATTCGGAAGCCTTGCGGCATTGGGGCTGTATCTCATTCCGGGATTTGAGCATCCTTACGTCATCATGCCTGCGTGTGCCGTCGTTCTGCTGCTCGGTGCCAAAGCAGCCGGGCTTATGGAGCGCCGGTACGGTCACGATCCCGCCCAAGTTACCATCGACGAGGTTCTTGGCATGTGGATTTCACTGTTTCTTGTGCCAAAAAGTCTCTCTGCGGCCGTGGTGGCGTTTTTCATTTTCCGAATTCTTGACATTATCAAACCGTGGCCTGCAAGAAAATTCGATTCCCTGAGGGGAGGAATGGGAATCATGATGGATGATGTTGTGGCCGGAGTGTACACAAACTTGCTTGTTCACCTCATCGTTCGGCTGGGCCTGCATACAATCCTTCCGTTGTAACAATCCATGAACGCAGAAATTATTTCGATTGGCGACGAGTTGCTGATCGGACAGGTCATCAACTCAAACCAGGCCGTGATAGCCGAGAAGCTTGCTTCGGTGGGAATACGGGTCGCGAGAATGTCTACTGTGGGAGACAGCGTGCCTGAGATTCTGACTACGCTGGCCGAAGCCTGGAAACGTGCCCAAGTGCTCATTATTACGGGGGGGCTCGGTCCGACGCACGATGATTTGACCAGAGAGGCAGTTTGCCAGTTTTTCCAATCGGATCTTGTGCTTAATCCCGAGGCGCTCGAGCACATTCGCACACTTTTTGCTTCGCGCGGATTGCCGGTGACAAAGAACAACGAGGATCAGGCCTATGTACCGCGTGGGTGTTCAGTCATCCAGAACCTCCACGGTACCGCTCCCGGCTATTTCTTTCAAAGAGACGACCGATCCATGGCAGTCCTGCCCGGCGTTCCGTACGAAATGAAAGAAATGATGGAAACCTTTGTCATTCCGCATTTTTCCCGGAAAGGGACCGGAATGGTCATTCGTTCTAAAACGCTGCGGACAACGGGGATTGCAGAATCCTTGCTTGCGCAGCAAATTGGCGATATTTCCGTCCTTTTTGAGAAGGACTCAGGCGTTACGCTGGCTTTTTTGCCAAGCCCCACAGGCGTTCGCCTCCGAATCTCCGCCGGAGCTCCATCGCTTCGTGAAGCCGAGAGGCGGATTGCCTATGTTGAGCAGAAGATTCGCCAAAAAGTCCAGAAGTATATCTATGGGGAGAACAACGAAGAGCTCGAAGAGGTCGTCGGGAGAATTCTTGCCTCGCGGCAGATGACCATTGCCGTGGCGGAATCGTGTACGGGAGGCATTCTTACAGATCGTATTACGAATATATCGGGAAGTTCACGCTATTTTGAGCGGGGATTTATCGTTTACAGCAATGAGTCCAAGTCCACGGAACTTGGCGTTCCAGCCGAGGTTATTGTCGCGCATGGCGCTGTGAGCAAGGAAGTTTGCGAGGCGATGGCCCGGGGTGCCCGGGAAAAGGCACACACGGACATTGGAATTTCGACAACCGGCATTGCCGGACCCACCGGCGGAACGGAGGAAAAGCCCGTAGGCCTGGTTTGGATCGGATATTCTGACAAGGGTAAAACGCTGGCTCTGCGTTTCAATTTCGGCAACGACCGCCGTCGTTTCAAGGAACGGGCCTCCCAGGCAGCTTTGGAACTCGTTCGAAGAATGCTCCTCAAAATCGATTCATAGACAGATCATGCCGAACATTCGTTGTTTTCTTGCGGTTCCGGCAGATCCCAAAGTGCGTGCTGCCGTTGTTGCACTTAGTTCGGGCGTTCAAAGTTCCGCTTCAGGCATCAGGTGGGAGGACCCGATGAAGCTTCATCTGACCCTCAAGTTTTTGGGATCCGTCGATCCGGGCATTCTGACAAAGTTGAGTGAGGATATAGCATCTCTTACAAGTTACCATTCTTCGTTTGATATGATATATGAAGGAGTCGGCGCATTTCCGTCGATGGATCGTCCGAAGATTCTCTGGGTTGGTGCGCGCGGCGATGAGCAGATGATTCATTTACAGAGGGACATCGAGCATGCCGCGAAGAAATTCGGGTTCGCTGAGGACGAAAGGCCGTTTCATCCTCACATCACCATCGCCCGCGTCAAACGATCGGACACGTCGCATCGCTTGACAGCAATATTAAAATCTCTTACCTTTGAACCAATCTCGGCGCGCTGTACAGAAGTGCTTGTGATGAGAAGCGAGTTGCGCCACGATTCGTCGAGATACACTGTACTTCACACCATTCCTTTGCGTTCGTAACCGGAGCTTTCATGCCAGAAATAAATTCCCCGTCTTCCCCCTCCAAAGAAGCGCGTCTGCAAGCGCTGAAGATTGCCATCGATCAGATCGAAAAGCAGCACGGCAAGGGCTCCATCATGCGCCTCAACGAGGGACCCATTGCGAAGGTCGATGTGATTTCGACGGGATCGATAACGCTCGATGCGGCGCTGGGAATCGGAGGCGTGCCGCGCGGACGGGTTAGTGAAGTGTTCGGTCCCGAATCATCGGGAAAGACGACGTTGTGCCTGCACATAATCGCCGAGGCGCAAAAGACGGGAGGCATTGCTGCGTTCGTGGATGCCGAACACGCATTGGACACGGCATATGCAAAAAAGCTGGGAGTGGATGTGAACAATCTCCTTCTCTCTCAGCCTGAGTATGGCGAACAGGCATTGGAAATCGTCGAAACGCTTGTACGGAGCGGAGCGCTGGATGTGATCGTGATCGATTCTGTGGCAGCGCTGACGCCGCGCGCGGAAATTGAGGGCGAGATGGGCGACCCATCCATGGGCGTTCAGGCAAGACTGATGTCGCAGGCACTGCGCAAACTCACGGCAGCGATCAGCAAATCGAAAACAAGTGTCATCTTCACGAACCAGCTTCGCCAGAAAATCGGCATCATGTTCGGCAATCCGGAGACGACGACCGGTGGCAACGCGTTGAAGTTCTATGCCTCAGTGAGGCTCGACGTGCGCCGTATCGAAGCCATTAAGGACGGTCAGAATGTTGTAGGCAACCGCACGCGTGTCAAGGTAGTGAAGAACAAGGTGGCGCCTCCGTTTAAAGAGGCTCAATTCGACATTCTTTATAATGAGGGGATTTCCCGGCTGGGGGATCTGATCGACGCTGCGGTTGACAACGGCGTCATTGAAAAGAGCGGGTCATGGTTTTCGTACAAGGGGGATCGTCTGGGTCAGGGACGGGACGCGGTCAAGGCCTTTTTGCAGGCAAATACCGATACCACCCGCGAGCTGGACGATGCAACCCGGAAGAAAATCGGGCTAATCATGGACGAGACGGCTGCCCCTCCCGCAGCCAAACCGGAGATTTCAACGCCCGCCCCCACAAAGCGGGCAGCAAAATCCTGAGCGGGATTCCTTTTGTACATAACAAAGATTCTTCGAAAAAAAGCACGACGGCCGGTCTATACCGTTTTCGTGGACGGTTCCCTTGCCTTTGAACTGAGCGACGAGGTCCTCATGAAGTTCGGGCTGAAGGCCGGCGACAGGATCGACGAGCAGACAGTCGAGAAAATCTCCACGTCCGAGGGATTCCACCGCGCTCTGCAATTCGCCATTAACTACCTCTCCTACAGACCCAGGAGCTCAAAGGAGATCCTCGATCACCTTCGCAAAAAAGGATTCTCGCCAGATTTCGGACGGAAGGTTGTTCAACATCTGCAGAAGCAGGAGATGGTGAACGATGTCGAATTTGCGCGCATTTTTGTACGTGACAGGCTGAAGAAGAAGCAGGTCGGCAAGGCTTGGATCCGCCGCGCACTGTACGAAAAAGGGGTCTCGAGTCACATCGTGGAAAAAGTCTTCAAGGAGTACATTTCTGACGACGATCAGGAACAGGCTGCACACCTGCTTGCGGAAAAAAGACTCCGATTGGCCAACGCCTCGTTCGAAAAGCTCGACAAGGACCGAAAGCGCAAACGGCTCTTCGATTACCTCCTTCGCCGGGGTTTCTCTTCCGATGTTGCCCTGAAGACGGTCAGCACCGTCCTCTCCTGATTGTTCATGCAACCCTTTACTGCCAACCGACCTTTCCTCAAGGTCTCCGTCCTCCTTGCGGTGCTGCTCGCCGCGTTTTGGGTCACTTCCCTCGTGCCGATGCTTACCATCGCATTGATCCTCTCGACCCTTGTTGCGTTTATTCTCAAACCGCTCGTCAAGCTTCTTGAATTCCGCCTCGGCCTTCGAAGGAGCATTTCCATCCTCTGCGTGTTTCTCCTGACCGGCGGCGCGCTCGTTCTCGTTTCCATCGAAGTGGTCCCATTACTCATGAACAGAGCGCTAAGACTCTACGATCAGTTTAAGACCTTTCCCTTCCAGGAGAAATTAAATATCGCGGCAGCGGATCTCGCACGCCACATTCCGTTCCTCGATGCGGAGGTCATAGCCTCAAGGGCCAATCAGTTCATCGCCGGCGGTGTCGAGGCGATCGGAAAAAATCTCGAGAATATCGTTCCCCTCATCGCGATGATCTCGATCGTACCCTTCATCACGTATTTTGTACTTGCCGAAGGAGACGTCGCCCTCAAGCGAATGATCGAACGCGTCCCGAACAAGTACTTCGAAATGACGCTCAATGTTCTGAACAAGATTCAGAGGGATCTTGTGGGGTACCTTAGAGGCTGGATTCTGGATTCACTGATCATTGGTATCCTCAGCATGGCCGGACTTTGGTTGCTTGGGATCGATTATCCCATTCTCATCGGTGCACTTGCCGGCGTTGCGAACCTTGTGCCGTATCTCGGTCCCGTCGTCGGTGCCGTCCCTGCGTTCCTCGTTTCCCTCACTCAGTTCGGTGATTTCCGCATGCTGCTTCCCATCGTTCTGCTCACCGTCGCGATCCAGGCGATCGACAATGTCATCGTCCAGCCGCTCTGTTTCGCGAAAACAGTGGACATGCATCCGCTCACCGTGATCCTGGTATTGATCGTCGGAAACGAACTGATGGGCATCCTCGGTATGCTCCTCGCCATTCCCATCGCAACGATTCTCAAAGTTTCGACGACGGAAACGTATTGGGGATTAAAGAACTACAGGATTACCGCGTCATAAGGGGACGGGTGAATACCACGGGGAGTGAGCGAGGTTTTTACGGAGAGCTGGCCTTTTCGCGCAGCTGCCGGTAAATCGCCACGGCGGCTCCAAGTTTCAGAAGATCCCACCACGAAAAGATCAGGAACCCACCCACGAAAGCCTCATGGAGAGGCAATCCGGTCACTGCAGCAAGCTGGATTGTTCCACAAGCAAATACCACCAGCAAGCCCGCAATCATTGCCATGATCAACCACACAATGTGCTTCCGTCCTTCCACGATGAATCCTACTGTCAATGCGGCAAGGGGGAACGACAGAAGATATCCGCCTGTGGGACCGAGCAATTTCGCGATGCCGAATCCCCCTGACGCGAATACCGGAAATCCCAAGATGCCCAGGAACAAGTACAGGGACATACTCAGGAATCCCTGTCGCGCACCGAGCAATGCTCCTGCAAGGAGGACGAACAATGTTTGCAGCGTATACGGGACGGGCTTCAGGGGTATCTCAACCTGCGCACCGAGCGCTGTGAGAAGCGCAAAGGTGGCGATCCAAAAGCTACGGGCCACAACGTGATCGCTGTGGAGAGCAAGGTACCGTGCAGTCTGAGATTTCGCTTCCGACATTCGAGTTCCTCTGCTAGTGCGAAAGCCAAAATACTGAAATCGATGAAGAAAATCAATTCGGGTTTGACTATGACAGCCTTCTGATTGTTCGTGGATACCGGTCGTTCTTTCCTGGTTTATTCGCCGGGGCAAGGGGAAAACTCTGAATTCAGATTGACTCCCTTTCGTTTTTTCCTTATATTTTTTGCCCAACTCTTTTACGGGTTGGGTTTTGTTTTTCTGGGTGAGTGGTCTCTGAGTCAAGGTGCGATCCAAGGATGAAATTCCGCCTCTCCGGCCACAGGTTGATGCAATCGTGTTGTTTCTCGCAAGGATTCGGGGCGTAGTCCCGACATCGTCGGGATAAGGTTCCGCTTTTTCCCGCCACAATTTTTTTTGTGCAATTAAGGCGGGATCCCGTACAGCCGGACTGGAATCCCGCCTGCAAGAAACTTGGGGCGTAGCCAAGCGGTAAGGCAACGGCCTGTGGA
>JACQPU010000034.1 GCA_016207365.1 Ignavibacteriales bacterium
ATGAAACGGAGGTCCTCCTGGAAGAAATGGAATGGTGTGGCATTCATGGCGCCCTTATTGCCCATTCCGTGGCAAAGGAATACGATCCGGCGTACGGTAACCGGATGCTCCTGGAAGAGTTGAGGAAGAGTCCACGTCTGTTTGGGGTGTGGACGGCGATGCCCCACCACACACGCGAATTTCCAAAGCCAAAGGATGTTGTGCGCGAGATGAAGGATAATGGAATTCGCGCGGCAAAAATGTATCCGCGGGCTCACCGCTATCCCTTCACGGTCGATTTCTGCGGCGAGCTGCTTGCAGAATTTGAGAAACGGGAGATTCTCTTGTTGGTCGAGGGAGGTCACTGCTATCAGCCGGACATCCTCGAACCGACGAATCAGGTTCTCCTCAGCGAACTCGATGCCGTCCTCGAGCGCTACCCGTATCTCAATGTTATCCTTCTTGCCTCACGGTGGGAGTCAACAAGATACGTCCAGCCGCTCATGCGAAAGCATCGGCGGCTCCGGCTCGATCTCTCCAATCATCAGGGCAACCGAGCCATGGAAGTGTTTGCGGAATGGTATGGTGCGGATCGGATTGTGTTTGGGACCGGCGCTCTCGAAAAATCCCCCGGAGCTGCAAAGGCATTCGTCGACTATTGCACGCTCAGCGAAAGCCAGAAAGCCGCGATCGCTTCCGGCACAATCCGAACACTTCTGAAACTCGACACACCGTTGGCACCGTACGGAGAGGACCGCTCAGGCGATTCCATCCTGGCGCTGGCAAAAGAGGGCAAACCCCTCGACAAGATTCTTGTCATCGACTCACACGCTCACATGTCTCATGACGGAGCCGAGGGAATCGGATTCCTCCATCAGCCTTACGGAGATGCACTGAGCATGAGAGAACGGGCGAAACTGATGGGCATTGATGCCATGTGCGTCAGCGGATTCCTTGCCGTGTGGACTGATTATGCGGAAGGGAACAAGATCATCGTTGATGCAATGCAGCGATTCCCCGGATTTTACCACGGCTATGCGTCGCTGCAGCCCCAGTACGTTAAAGACTGGAAGAAGGAGTTCCGTCTCTGGTATCAACAGCACAAAATGACGGGACTTAAGCCGTACTATCCAAGAACGTTTATTCCCTACAATCATAAGGCTTGGGCGCCTTGGTTTCAGTACGGAAACTCGATCAACGCCTACGCTCTGATCCATCCGTCCCCCGATGTCGTCGAGGAAGCGTCCGATTTGGCCAGACGATATAAGAACATTTCATTTATTCTTGCCCACTCCGGGGCGTCGTTTCACGACGCCCGACTTGCCATTGAAGTGGCAAAGAAATATCGAAATGTCTTTCTCGAGATAACGTTGACATCGGTGACCTATCGCGTTATAGAATTCATGGTGAAGCATGTGGGGGCGGACCGGGTACTTTTTGGTACAGATCAACCGATGCGCGATCCGATTCCTCAGTTCGGATGGATGGCCTACTCGCATTGCACGGTCGATGAAAAGAAGAAGATGTTCGGCTTGAATATGCAGAAAATTCTGAAACGTGTGAAAATCCGGAAGTGAATACGCTTACGTTGATCGGTACGTTGATCATTCCCATCGGCCTTTTTCCTTTTTTGAACGCGCAGACATGGGAAATTGGCAATACGAAGGTAAGAGTTGTAGCGGAACGGGAAGGGGAACAGTACCGGGAGCGGTTTTTTGCAAAGTCCGGGGAGGATTGGACGAGTATTCTTACCAGTGGCGGTGCTGTGCGGCCGGATCCGGCTCTTCGGATAAACGAGCGCGACGCCCTGACCGGCTTCATTCGGGCCAGGGTCGAGAAAACCGCCGGGGAAGAGAGGTTAATTCTTGAAGCGGACGCAGAGACGGGAACCATTCTGAAAACGATCCGGATCGTCGGAGATGATCCCTTTGTGCACGTCTCCGTCATTTGTGAATTCAGGGATTCCGTCAGGCTCCAACACCTCCTTTCAACCTATTCATTCCTCCCCGGAGCAAATCCCGACTTTGTTTTTACTCCCCAGCTTCGCCCCGAGCCAGACGATGTCATCGGCGATCACACGTTCAGAGCTCCGGCACTCATGCTGCAAAAGGGAAGCCACTTTGCCGCCCTGATTCCTGATCTTCGGACCATCGACGGCACAGGCCGGCCGGCGCGTGCGGGAGCGGATCTCCGGCTGGATGTTTCCCCGCTACCAATGTTTTCTTTTGGCCTTCTCCCCTGGGCAAAGAAAAACCACGTGTACTATTCGCACACCGACAGCACAATCGCGGTGATGGAAAAAGGAAGCAGGGTCGAATATGGGTTCTTCGTGTATGTGACGGCTACGGGGGTTCCCGGATTCGAATATCAGAACATAGTGAGATTCCATTGGCGTGAATATGGCAGGCAGAATTTTCTCCAGGCCCGCGGTCCACAGAGTGAATCTTTCGCTTCGTACAAGCAAAAAGCCTGGAAAGAGTTTGTTCCGCTTGTTGCGTTGGAAACCGAATATCTGGGAAAACGTGTGACGCTTCTTCGCCAGGAGCGCCTTGCATGGAGCAACAAGCTCCCTCCGGCAGCAAACAACGATAACTGGTTCAATGTCTGGTTCAATTCGCTTAGGACCGCTTATGGGATGTACCTCCATGCGAAAGAAACGGGAGACCGGTGGCTCCAGGAACAGGCGCTGGGTAATCTAAATCTTGCTTTGGCCGCACCCGACCACAATGGCATTTCACCGTCGATCTTCTACGTCGACAGCTCCGGAGGTCACTGGGTGGCCGATCACGGCTGGGGAGGCATCCGCGACGGAACATGTTATGCCATGTTTCACAATGCATGGACTTCATATTGGCTGCTTCGTTGGAGCGATCTCCTTCCGGAACGGAGGAATGAAATTTTGGTCCGGACCCGAAAATTCGCAGACTTCCTGGTCAGGAATCAGCTGTCGTCAGGAGTCGTTCCGTCGTGGTACGATCCAAAGACTCTTGAGCCGGTTCCTGAATTCCGCGAAGAGAATGCTGAAACCGCCGGCGCGGCCTTCTTTCTCGTAGAAATGTATCGCAGGACGCAGGACCGACGATACCTTGAGCGAGCGGAACGAGCCATGACGTACATTGCGACGAGTATCGTTCCCGAAAGGAAGTGGTTTGACTTCGAAACATTCTTTTCCTGTTCGCGGAAGCCGCTGGGATTCTTTGATCACACCACAGGGCAGCATCCCCAGAACACGCTCTCGATGCATCAGGCCGTCGAAGCTTGCTTCTCGCTTTTTGAGCTCACGGGTAAGGAGGAGTACAAGATACTCGGAGTGCGCATATTGGATTATCTCTGTCTGTACCAGCAGATCTGGAGCCCACGATGGCTTTCCTGCGAGTTAATGGGAGGCTTTGGGGTTCAGAATACGGACGGCGAATGGAGCGACTCGCGCCAGGGATATTTTGCGGTCACGCTCATCCGTGCCTCGGAGATTGCCGGAAGCCGTGAGTACTTTGAACGAGGAGTCGCAGCCCTCAGAGCAATGTTTTCGCTGTTCGAATCGTCTGAGTCCCCCCGTACGGCCGAAAACTACGCCCACGCGGCTGCTGACCGGCTCGCGGGCGTGACGGGACTTCACTGGGGAACGGGAAGCTCGGTAGTCTCCATCCATCTCATCGAGCAAACATACGGTGATGCCTTTGTGCACGTCGGAGGTCAGTGGGGGGTGGGAATTGACGGATGCCGGATTCCACAGGTAAGTGTGTATGAATCCACGATTAACGTTGACCTGCGTGACAATGTGAACACGCCAAGGAAAATCCGCGTGACATTCGGCCATCTCCAGCACCCGAAGTACGCCGTTAAGGTGAACGGCAAGGATTTGGGTACATTCTCTGCTGAGACGTTGAAAAAAGGAATACATGTTTCCATTTCACAATAGGAGCGGTATTCTTTTTGCAACTCTCTGTCTGTGCTTTGCTTGCGAGATCGCGGCTCAGACAGAGACATTATATATGTCTGTGTTGAGCTCGCGCAAGCATCGTCTGAATGTAAGCGACAATCCATTTGTAGGGGTATTTATCAGCACGGATGCAGGGAATACGTGGGAACACAGAGGCTGGAAGGAATATATACGGACGTTTTATACCGAGGCGGGTCCTGACGGCGTGCTCTGGTCAGCATGTGGAAATGGCGTGTTGCGATCGACCGATGGAGGGAAACGATGGCGCATCACGACAGGTTGGGATGTGACCGAAGTGCTCAAACTTGACGGCGATCCTTCGGATCCTTCCACGGTCTATGCGGC
>JACQPU010000031.1 GCA_016207365.1 Ignavibacteriales bacterium
ATTCCCCGGGCCATCGCCTCCATGTCCCTCCCGGCAAGGCCGCCATAGGTGTGCAGTCCCTCGTATACGACCACAAGGTTGCGTGCTTCCTCGAAGATATCCTTGTCGTTGATCGCAAGAAAGCCGCCGATGTTGACAAGGAGGTCCTTTTTCCCGCTCATCGTGCAGCCGTCTGAGTGTGAGCAGATCTCTTTGAGGATTTCAGCAATGGAACGGGACTGATATCCTTTTTCACGGACCTTGATAAAATAGGCATTTTCCACAGCACGAGTGGCATCAAGGATGACTTTGATCCTGTGCTGTGAACAAAAGGTCTTCACCTCCCGCAAATTCTCGATCGAAATCGGCTGTCCGCCTGCCATATTGACGGTGGCAGCGACGGAAACATAGGGAACTTTCCGTGCACCGACTTTCTCAACGAGATTGCTGAGCTTCTGCAGGTCGATATTTCCCTTAAAGGGGTGAAGATTTGCCGGATCGTGGGCTTCGTCGATGATGACATCCACGAACGTCCCCCCGGCAAGCTCCTGATGAAGGCGCGTCGTAGTGAAATACATGTTGCCGGGAACATAATCGCCGGGCTTGATCAGAATGCGGGAAATCAAATGCTCGGCTCCGCGGCCTTGATGTGTGGGAACAAGGTATGCGTAGCCATAATACTTGCGCACAGCGTCTTCAAGCCTGTAGAAATTCTTGCTGCCCGCATAGGCCTCATCTCCCAACATCATTCCCGCCCATTGGTAATCGCTCATTGCGTTGGTGCCGCTGTCTGTCAGAAGGTCTATATAGACGTCTTCAGATCGAAGGAGAAACGTATTGTATCCCGCATCCCGGAGCGCGCGTTCGCGATCCTCGCGCGTGGTCATTTTTAAAGGTTCGACGACCTTGATCTTGAAGGGCTCAGCCCACGATCGTTTCTTCAACTGTGGCATTACTGTTCCTGACTCGTGTAAGGGTGCGGACAAGTAAACGAAAAATTGGCCGAGAAACAAATCAGCAAAGAGTAGGTATGGTGAGTGATAAACGGTGACGCTGATTGACGAAACGATTGATGGTGGATCGCGAGTTATTGCTTTTCATGCCGGCATCGAGTATCTTTTTTGCAATGCTCTCCGGCGAAATACTTTCCAAGCTCGCCTCGATTTCGAGTTCGTCCAACCTCTTCACGTCCCCGGAAGACAAGATAGCGTACTCCTACGACGGTACGCCACTCCTTCAGCAGCTTCCGGGAGCCGTTATCCGACCGCGTTCCGCCGAGGAGGTTTCACAGATTGTCAGACTGGCGAATCAGGAGGGATTCCCCCTCGTAGCCCGCGGATCAGGATCCGGTCTTAGCGGGGGCTCAGTTCCTCTGGAGGACAGTGTCATCATCCTCATGAACCACTGGAACCGAATACTGGAAATCGACGAGCAGAACCTGACGGTATGGGTGGAACCGGGTGTCATCACCGGCCAGCTGCATAGCGCCGTTGAGGCTCGGGGGTTGTTTTATCCGCCCGATCCGGGGAGCGCCGCGATATGCACCATTGGCGGCAATGTTGCGGAGAATGCGGGGGGATTGCGCGGTCTGAAATATGGCGTGACAAAAGATTACGTGATGGGACTTGAAGCCGTCTTGGCAAACGGGGAGCGAGTGCGGACAGGGGGAAAATCCGTGAAGGATGTGGCGGGCTATAATCTGAAGGACTGGCTGGTAGGATCTGAAGGTACATTGGGCATCTTTACCAAAATCCTGCTTCGTTTGGTGCCGAAGCCCGAAACCGCAACAACCATGCTGGTGTTTTTTGATCGGCTATCCGATTCCGCGGAGGCAGTCTCGGCAATAATTGCCTCGCGTATTACTCCGGCTGCTTTGGAATTTCTTGACAACACGACGATCCGATGCGTCGAGGATTACGCGAGACTGGGACTGCCGACGAACCTGGAAGCTCTTCTGATGATTGAAGTGGACGGCAGGAAGGCCGTTGTTGATGAAGATGCAGACCGCATATTATCGCTTTGCAGAAAACACGGGGCCAGCATGATCAACGTGGCGGAGAATGAACAGGACGCCCAGAGGCTCAAATCGGCACGGAAGGTGGCCTTTGCAGCACTGGCGCGTATTCGCCCAACAACGATCCTTGAAGATGCCACGGTGCCGCGGAGCCTTGTCGCTCCGATGCTGGAATTCATTCAGCAAGTCGCACGGAAGCGAAACCTGACATTCGGTAACTTCGGTCATGCCGGGGATGGAAATCTCCATCCAACCTGCCTCACAGATGAACGCGATGAGAAGGAGATTCACGCGGCTGAGGCGGCCTTCGAGGAGATCTTTGAGAAAGCGATCGAGCTGGGAGGTACGATCACAGGCGAGCACGGCACGGGATTGACAAAGAAGAAATTCCTTGAGCGGCAGGTCGGGAGTGCGGCCGTTGAACTGATGCGGGAGATCAAGAGAGTTGTGGATCCCAACGCTATTCTTAATCCCGGGAAGATTTTTTCGCCCAAACCGCGATGTGAAGGACCCTTGCCGGGAAATCGTGATCAGCTTCAGAAGTTCCTTGATCAAGGGGCTTTTGTGTGAAGAAAAGAGCGGAGGGCGGCGCGCGGTTGTTGTCAGGTCCGGTAAGAGTCGAGGCTGAGTTCTGGACGTCGTCTCAGCGCCAGGCTTCAGGGCTGCATGAGATTTCTTACAGGGCTTGCTTCAAGCCGCAGGTGCCAAGATATTTCATCCAGCGTCTGACGGATCCGGGTGATCTCGTGTACGATCCATTCATGGGACGTGGCACTACGGTCGTTGAAGCCCTGCTCCTCGGACGCAGGGTCATCGGCAACGACATCAACCCATTAAGCAGGATCCTCGCGGAGCCCCGGCTTTCCCTTCCGACAATTGAATCCGTTGGGGACCGACTTGCCGGGATTCCCAGTGATCCCGCAGCCCGCGCAGAGATGGATCTCTCTATGTTCTACCATCCCGATACTGAGGCGGAAATCGTTTCGCTGAGACGGTATTTGAAAGCCCGGCGGGATGAAGGAGGCGAGGACCGCGTGGACCGATGGATCCGCATGATTGCAACGAACAGACTCACCGGGCATTCGCCTGGATTCTTTTCGGTCTACACACTTCCGCCCAACCAGGCGACGACGCCGGACAACCAAAACCGGATCAACAGACGGCGAAAGCAGCAGCCATCGTACAAAAATGTCAGGGAACTCATCCTGAGGAAGAGTACACGGATGCTCGGGTCGGTCACTTCTGCAGAGCGCTCGGCGCTTGAGGACGCGGAAGACCGGGTTATTCTGCTCACAGAAGATGCGAGGGCAACGAGAACGATTGCCAACGACTCGATTGCCCTGACGGTTACATCGCCGCCGTTTCTCAATACCGTGAACTATGCCACCGACAACTGGCTCCGCTGCTGGTTCAATGATATTCAGGCGGAGGAGATTGGTTCTCGCATGACGATGTCGGCCAGTCTCCGAAGATGGACAAGTGCCATGACGGAGCTCTTTGGGGAATTGTGGCGCGTTACGGCGCCGGGTGGCTGGGTGGCTTTCGAAGTGGGCGAAGTACGGAAGGGGACATTGAATTTGGATGAGGTTGTACTGCCACTCGGAAAGCAGGCCGGTTTCACGGTAGAAGAGGTCATGATCAACAGACAACAGTTTACGAAAACTTCGCACATCTGGGGGATACAAAACAATAATGGAGGAACCAACACTAATCGGATTGTGCTCCTTCGCAAGCACGGAGCGGGGAAAGCTACGGGGAGCCGATGATTCCGATTCGTGACCGGAATCCGGCGAGGATGACACCCGTGGTCAACATAGGGTTGATTATCGCCAATGTGGCGGTGTTCTTTTATTCACTGTCGCTTGGACAGGGGATTGAACGGGTTTATCTTGAGTTCGGGGTTGTACCAATCGAAGTGGTTGCTGCATTCAGGGAGTATCGTTACCTGGACGGGATTCTTCCGCTGTTCACCTCCATGTTTCTTCATGCAGGATGGTTACACCTTGGCGGCAATATGCTCTACCTCTGGATATTTGGTGACAATATCGAGGATAGACTCGGTCATGCGGGATACCTGGGATTTTACGCGCTCTGTGGGCTGGCTGCGGGATTGCTCCATCTGATACTTGATCCTGAATCGACAATCCCGACAGTTGGCGCAAGCGGGGCTATTTCTGGAGTTCTTGGTGCCTATCTCGTCATGTTTCCGAAGGCCAGAGTTCTCACGGTCATCCCTGTATTCTTCTTTCTCCAGGTTGCTGAGCTCCCCGCTCTTATCGTCCTCGGATTCTGGTTCGTCATTCAATTTCTCAATGGTCTGGTTTCCCTTGGCTATGATACTGCCGGCATGGGAGGGGTCGCCTGGTGGGCTCACGTAGGGGGTTTCGTTGCAGGGGTTGTTCTGATTGTTCCGATGAGAAAATTGCTACAGCATGGCTGATCGCACGGTACCGGACTACGATATTCTCGTTCATTGCATACATTGCGGATTGTGTCTTCCGCATTGCCCCACGTATGTGGCCACAGGGAACGAACGCTCCTCGCCGCGGGGGCGCATCAGACTTATGAAATCGGTCTCTGATGGCGTGCTCCCCCTTTCTGATCTATTTGTTGAGGAGATGGATTTCTGCCTTGATTGTCAGGCATGTGAAACGGCCTGTCCGGCTGGTGTGAAGTATGGGGCGCTTGTCGAGGCCGCGCGGGCGCAGATCTATGAAGAGAAGAAGGAACGATGGCTGCGGCGGCTCACAAAGCGATTTTTCCTCGGTTGGGTCCTGATGAAACGGACTCGAATTCACTTGCTGGCAAAGGTACTTCGATGGTACGACAGGACCGGTATTCCGCATGCCCTTTCTGAAAGCGGGGCAGTGGGTTTGATTTCTGCTCGCTTGGATTCTCTGCTGAAATTTGTGCCGAAGATTTCCGGGAGGTTTTCAAGCGACGAGCTTGGCCCGATTCTCATGCCGGTGGGTGAGGATACGCGATATAAAGTCGGATTCCTGACAGGTTGCGTCATGGACGTGGCATATGCGGCCATCAATGAAGATACGGTCGAAGTGCTGCGACGGCACGGGTGTCAAGTTGTCGTTCCGTGTGACCAGGTTTGCTGCGGCTCGCTGCACGCTCATAACGGTGATTATGCGAATGCGGATGCCCTTGCAAAGATCAATATACAGGCCTTTGCTGATGATTCGCTTGATTTCATCGTCATGAATTCGGCCGGCTGCGGGGCGTTTATGAAAGAATATGGTCACAGATTCGCTCATGATCCGTTCCTGGCGGAGCAGGCAAGGAAGGTCTCCGCGAAAGTGCGAGACATCACAGAGTTTCTGGGAGAAGCAGGGTTTCATCCTTCAACGCAACCGGCACGGATTCTGAAGGGAAAAACCATATCCTATCACGACGCATGTCACCTTGTCCACACGCAGAAAGTGTATCGACAGCCGCGAGACCTGTTACGATCGGTGCCTGGGATTTTGTACAAAGAGTTGCCTGAATCCACCTGGTGTTGTGGAAGCGCCGGCATCTATAATATCGTGCGTCACGGAGATTCTCTGACTTTTCTCGAGAGGAAACTTCAGAACATACGATCCATTGCACCGGATATTCTTGTCATGGGAAATCCAGGATGTATGATACAAATCGCTTTTGGGCTTGAGCGCGACAAAAGCGCCACGAGCGTCATGCACACCTCGACGTTCCTGAGGCATGCATGCTGTTCCGAGGTGTGAAGTGCACAGATGTTGCGAGACGAAGGAGGCAGTCATGAAAAAGATCCTTTTCCTGCTCGTTGTCGTGGTCATGATGACAGAGGGCCAAACGGTGAGGTATATTCCAAAGCACGGGGAACTGAAGTACACATTTGGCGGACATGCGCCAGTCCTTGTGCTTAAGCCCGGAACCATCCTGGAAACATGGACGGAGGATTGTTATGACGGCGCCGTCACAAAGCCGACCGATATGCCTAGCGAGGTGGCGCCCATCGGACGCGACAATCCCCAAACCGGCCCATTCTTTATTGACAGTGCACAACCGGGTGATGTACTCGTTGTACACATCCTTGACCTTTCGCCGGCAAAGGACCACGGCATCAGCAGCCATTACCCAGGATTCGGAACGCTGACAGGAACCGAGTACACCGCGCTTCTTACACCCCTGCTGCCTGAGAAACTCTGGTGGTATGAAGTAGATCGTGAACGAAACGTTGTCAGAACAAAGCTTGAAACGCATGTGATCGAAATTCCAATGAGGCCGTTCCTGGGATGTATTGCGACAGCTCCGCAACGCGGAGAGGTTCGATGGACGGTAACGCCGGAGGCATACGGAGGGAACATGGATTACTGGGAGGTGAGGAAGGGATCAACGGTTTTCCTTCCCGTGCATGTGCCAGGGGCATTGTTACAAATCGGGGACGGACATCTGGCTCAGGGCGAAGGTGAGATTATTGGCACGGCCGTTGAATCATCGTTACATGTGAGAATACGGGTGGACGTTATCAAGGGAAAGTCGATTTTATGGCCGCGCGTTGAGAACGACGAATATCTGATGGCTACAGGGAGTTACCGGCCATTGGAGGATGCATTTCGCATAGCGTACAAAGAACTCGTGACCTGGCTTACAACGGACTATGGGATGAACACGATGGATGCATATCAGCTTTGTTCGCAGGTTGGTATTGTTGATATCGCTCAGGTCGTCGATCCGAACTACACGGTTGTTGCAAAGATACATAAGAAATATCTTCCCTCCGGTAAGTCATTCGGAGGCGCTCACGAGCGCATGAAACACTAACCGATGGGAGCAAACATGGATTCGGTCATCAAACGGAGGGAGTTTCTGAAAACGGCCGCGGCGTTGAGCGCAGGCTCGATCGCCGTCACCCAAGCGGCGTATTATGAATCCGCAAGCCGGACAGCACAATCGCAATTTCGTCAGGTTGTCATCGCAAGTTCCAATGGCTTGATGTCATCGGCGCGGGCCATGGAGATCATTCGTTCGGGAGGAGATGCCTTGGATGCAGTTATTGCCGGGGTAAATATCGTTGAGGATGACCCGAGTGACATAAGTGTCGGGTACGGAGGCCTGCCGAACGAAGAAGGCGTAGTGGAACTGGACTCTTCCGTCATGCATGGTCCATCTGGCCGGGGGGGAGCAGTGGCGTCGCTCAGGAACATCAAAAACCCTTCCAAGATAGCGAGGTTGGTTATGGAGAGGACCGACCACGTTCTGCTTGTTGGAGAGGGTGCCTTACGATTCGCAAAAGCCCATGGATTCAAGGAGGAAGAGCTTTTGACAGACACAGCACGTGAGGTATGGCTGAAATGGAGGGAAAGTCATTCGACAAAGGATGACTGGTTACCGCCGCACCAAATCGACACGAGAGATATTGGTGAAGGGTGCCGCGACTATTTCCGGGCAACCGGCACGATCAACTGCAATGCAGTTGATCAGCGAGGCAATATTTCCGGGGTAACGACAACCAGCGGTTTGGCCTTCAAGATTCCCGGTCGTGTTGGTGATTCACCGATCCTCGGTGCCGGGTTGTATGTGGATAATACCGTCGGGGCTGCAGGATCCACGGGGCGAGGGGAGGCGAACCTTCTTTCCTGCGGCAGCGTTATGGTTGTCGAGTACATAAGAGCAGGGAAGTCGCCTGAAGAGGCTTGTCTGCAGACGTGTAAACGCATCGTGGATCAGACAAAGATGAAGAGGCTGCTTGATGATCACGGACGGCCGAATTTCAACGTGAGCTTCTATGCCATCAACAAGAAAGGCGAATACGGATCGGCAGCGATCTGGAGCGGGAGCCAGTTTGTCGTGAACACTGGAGAACCGGAAAGCAGAAAGGGCGACTGTGCCTATCTTTACAAACACTAGAAAGGATTTGAAGACCGTTCAATGCCATGGATTATCGCGACAACACTCACGGTTTTTGTTCCGCTGCTTGTGCTGTATTGGTATGTTGGTAGGGGGCTTGCCGACGCAATTACACGATACTTTGGTGTTGATAGAAAGAAAGTAGGGAAGTATATCTGGGGTATTGGTGCTTACGCCAATGCTTTCCCTGTATTGTTCCTGATTATATTCCTTTGGCGGGGGCAATCGCGCATACCCGCGTTCGCAGGGGAAAGTGTTCTTGTGGATCTGTTCTTTGCGTATCCGTTCTGGTTTGGGCTTGTGATCACCGTTCAAATGGCTCTGGTGCTCCTGGTGATGGATCTTGGTCGCCTTGTCTTGTGGCCGTTGTACCGCCCACGCAGGGAAACCTGGAAGAAAAAAAGTTCCGCGGTGATCCTTGCCTTTGCCGTGTTTATCGCTGTGTACTCAGTCGCGACGATTATCAATGATACATGGACAGTCCGAATCGTTGAGCGGGAGTTCAGGCTTCCCGCTGAGGCCGAGAGGCTCGAAGGTATTACGCTCGTGCATATCTCCGACGTGCAGGGCGACGGCCGGACAACACGCTCGAGGCTTGAATCGTATGTCCAACAGATCAATGATCTACAGCCGGATATCCTGCTGTTTTCTGGTGACCTTGTGAGTTCCGGCGAGGCGTACATTGCTTCCACGGCTGAAATTCTCTCGAATATTCGGGCGCCGTTTGGAAAGATCGCTGTTGTCGGTGATCACGATATATTCTCCGATAAAGATTCCGTTGTTTCTTCTTTGCGGAAAGGTGGGTTTGTCATTGAGGATGATACCACAGTTTCCATTTCGGTGAATGGGGAGGCGATCTCTGTGACGCTGTTGACACATACTTACCGACAACGCCCGGACAACGAAGATCTCAAGAAGGCCGTAAACGGGGCAGATGGTGTTCTGAGGATCCTGCTCGTCCACCAGCCGGCGGAACATCTTGTCGATTTTGCCTCTTCACAGGGATATCATATCTTCCTCGCCGGCCATACGCATGGCGGCGGTGTGGCATTTGGAATCCCGGGCGTTTTTCTCTTTAGTCCTGCGTTGACAGAATCGAGATTCGTAAGCGGATTCTACTATGTGAGCTCCATGCTTGTCAGCGTGACAAATGGGATAGGAATGACACTGGCGCCTATTAGGTTTCACGCGCCTGCTGAGATTACAGTCATCAGGCTGGTTCGATGAACGGTCTCATTGAACGAATAGCAAACGGTTATGCACGGTGGGCTGACCGGAGTCTCTTGTACGTACGTGGTGCGGAAGGGGAGGATTTGCTTCAAAGGATTTCCACGAATGATCTTAAGGCACTGGCGTCCGGTCCTGTCCGAACGGTTCTTACGAATGAAAAGGGGAGGATTGTCGATGTGGTGACGGTGGTCCGACTCGACGGCCAGACACTTCTCTTGGCTGGCATTTCCAGGGATTTTCACATACCGATGTCGTGGATAAATCGTTTTATCATTATGGAGGATGTGGTTGTTGAAG
>JACQPU010000007.1 GCA_016207365.1 Ignavibacteriales bacterium
ACGTCCTCATGCCCGTGATGACCGATCTCAACAAGCAACCTGCGGTTCTTGCAGCCGTTTTTGTTCTTCTCGTTGGAATGTTTGTGAAAGGGGGAGCGACAGGACGCTCCGCTGCGCTTGTTCTGATTGTCACTATTGCATTCAGTGATCAGTTCAGTAGCTCGTGGGTCAAGCACCTTTTTGAACGAGCGCGGCCATGCCACGTGTTGACGGATGTGCATCTCCTGGTAAGCTGCGGAAGCGGATATGCCTTCCCCTCATCCCACGCCGTGAATAATGCGGCAGGGGCTGTGGTTCTCTCATTCTTCTATCGAAAATGGACTTCCGCGTTCGTGTCGTTCGCCGCCCTCGTGGGTTTCTCGCGGATCTATGTGGGCGTACACTATCCATCCGATGTGCTGGGGGGACTCGTGCTCGGCAGCGGATGCGGGTTTTTGACTCTGTTCCTGTATTTGAAAGGGCGAGGCTGGTGGAAATCACGGCGCGAGAATCGAAAGGACATGGCATGACATTGGCGTCGGCAGTCAACGAAAACATGCATCGCCGTTCCTATCTGATTCTGGCGATAGCCTGCGGCCTGATGCTGGGATTTGCGTTTCCGCCGTCCCCCTTCTATTCATTGGCATATTTGGGCCTCGTGCCGCTTCTCTTCTTAATCACCCGCATCGACACCTTGGGCAGTTTGCTTCGGTACACCTACTTTTCCATGGTCTTATTTCACGTTGTCACGCTTTATTGGGTGGGAGGATTCACACACCTGCGCGACCAATATCTCGTAATCACAGGATTCGGTTTGATGCTGATTCATCCTTTGTTCTACTGGATTCCCGTCGTCGGCACATGGGTCATTCTGAAGAGATGGGGGGAACAAGCCGCCTTGTTCATATTTCCGTTTCTCTGGGTCGGTTTTGAATATGCGCATGGTCTCGGCGAGTTCTCGTTTCCGTGGCTCACACTTGGAAATAGTCAGGCATATGATCTAAACCGGATCCAGATTCTCGAATACACATCGGTGTACGGCTTGTCTCTCCTCCTTGCCGTTTTTAACGTGCTGTCGTTTATCCTCCTGCGAAATCTCTCGGAACGGATGTGGCGGATTCTTTCGGGCAAATCGCTGTCTGTGATCATGTCCCTGCTGTGCCTGTATCTGATTCCTCTTGTTTATGGGGTGATGAGACAGGAATCATTCGATGCCCTGGACGGAGATACAACAGTTGCCGTGGGAGTGGTTCAGCCTGATATCGATCCGTTTGAGAAATGGGGCGAGGGATATGCATCGGAGTGGGAGTCGTACGCACGTCAATTAACAATCTTGTATGAACACACACGAACGCTGTCCCGGGATTCGCTGGATATGGTTGTCTGGCCTGAGACCGCAATTCCATTCTACATCCTCCTGCCCCAGAACGCGGAGTTCTATAATCAGCTGAAACATGAAATTGATTTTGCCGCCACACCGGTGTTCACAGGATTACCGGACGGGGTTTACATGGATTCCAGTAATGCCACTGCAACGGCGAAATGGCTTCCTCATGCACAGCGCTTTTTCGAGGGATATAATGCAGCGACCCTCTTCGTGCCGTACGAACGCCACGGTCCTGTTTATCATAAGGTTGTACTCGTTCCGTTTGCCGAGCGTGTGCCCTACGCTGAGACATTTTCGTTTCTTATTGATGTTGTCCGATGGAGTGTCGGACTTGGAAGTTGGGGAAAGGGTACGGACCGGATCGTGTACACTCTGCCGACGCGAAATGGACCGACAGTTCGATTCTCCGGCATGATTTGTTATGAGCTTGTGTTTCCGCACTATGTCCGGCAATTTGTCAGGAATGGCGCGCAGTTTCTTGTTGTGATTTCGAATGACAGCTGGTGGGGGAACACCTCCGGCGCTCGCCAGCTCGCAGCCTATACCTCCCTTCGCGCCGTGGAAACACGCCGCTGGATTGTCCGATGCGCCAATGGAGGAATCTCCGGTATTATCGATCCGGCGGGGAGAGTGTATAACGAGACTGACATGTATACACGGGTTGCCTTTAGTGGAGCGCTGAAGGCGCTTGATGAAGAAACAGTGTATGTGCATTACGGAGATATCGCTGGAGCTGGCTCCGCGGCCATTGGTTTGATCGGCCTGGCCGGTGCAATTATCCGAAAACGCCGCGGTAGAGAACCTGACGCGTCATGATCGACCTTCGGAGCGATACGGTAACAAGGCCCTCGAAGGCGATGCGGGAGGCTATGGTTGCCGCGGACGTGGGTGATGATGTACTCGGGGAGGATCCGACGGTGAATCATCTTCAGGAGAAGATGGCCGAACTTCTTGGAAAAGAAGATGCTCTCTTCACCCCGTCAGGGGTCATGGCAAATCAGATTGCCATTCGGTGCCACACCGAGCCGGGAGACGAGGTGGTTGTCGAGAGGCATTCGCATATTCTGAATTACGAAACTGCCGCCCCCTCGTTGATCTCGGGGGTTCAGCTTCTTCCGGTGGAGGGTAAGCGCGGGATTTTCGAAGTCGATCAGCTTCGCGATGTCGTCCGATCATCCGAGTATTACATGCCGAGAACATCGCTGATTTGCGTTGAAAACACGCACAACATGGCGGGAGGCGCTGTCATCCCGCTCGAAGCAATGGCGGCCGTGAAGGCGTTTGCTGATGAACGGAGGATTCGGGTTCACCTCGACGGCGCCAGGATTTGGAACGCATGGGTCGCTTCAGGTGTCCATCCGCGCGATTATTGCCGGCAAGCAGACACTGTCTCAGTATGTTTTTCGAAGGGTCTTGGGGCACCCGCGGGTTCTCTGCTTGCGGGGAGCCGGACAATCATGGCAAAGGCACGAAAAACGCGGAAAGTTCTGGGCGGCGGCATGAGGCAAATAGGCATCCTCGCTGCTGCGGCATTCTATGCCGTGGAGCATAATATCGAGCGGCTGAACGACGATCACGAACATGCAAGGACCTTTGCGCGAATTCTTTCTGAGCGCGCTGGTCACGCCCTGCGGTGTGAGCCTGTGGACACCAATATTGTTCTTATCGATATTGCCCCTTCTGGCCGGACTGCAGCCGATGTAAGGAGTAGACTTGCTGATCAGGGCGTTCTCGTGATCGCGGCAGGAACACACATGCTGCGAGCCGTGACGCACCTTGATGTCGCGCGCGACGAGGTCCGTACAGCGGCAGAGATCTTTGCAAAGGTGATGACATGACCGACCAGGCACGGTTTGATCCAAAATTGTTCGGGCACCGGACGGAACTCACCGTCCGGAATTATGAGGTTGATTGGCAGGGGATCGTACATAATGCCGTTTATCTTCTGTACTTCGAAATGGGAAGGGTTGAATATCTTAAGCAAATCGGCGCAACTCTTGATCTCAA
>JACQPU010000032.1 GCA_016207365.1 Ignavibacteriales bacterium
GAGTTCAATACCGGCATTGATATGGATGAAGCGCTCAGACGCGTCCGGGACGAGGTTAACTCAACGCGTCCGGAACTGCCGGCCGATATTCTGGATCCCGTGATTTCGGAAATCAACTTCAGTGAATTTCCGATCATGTTCGTCAATATCGAGGGACCGATCGGGAACGCGCGGCTCAAGAAAATCGCCGAAGATCTCCAGGACAAGATTGAGGCAGTTCCCGGCGTGCTGAGGGCGGATCTCAATGGCGGCCTCCAGCCTGAGGTTCAGGTGAATGCGGATGTGTACCGTCTGAATGCGTACCAGGTGAGCTTGGACGATATTGTGAGCGCCATTCGGGCGGAGAACCTTTCCATACCCGGCGGCTCCATCGATACCGGTGAACGGAGCTTTGCCGTCCGCGTGCCCGGGGAGTTCAAGCAGGTCAAACCCCTCGAGGACATTGTTATAAAGATTCAGAACGGCAAACCGATCTATGTCCGCGATGTCGCCCAGGTCGATTATTCATTCGAGGACCGCAAGACATATTCTCGTCTGAATGGACAGGAATCCGTATCATTGGCAGTGCGAAAACGCGCGGGCGAAAATCTCCTCGCCATTGCCGCTGAGGTCAAAGACATTATCCGCGCAGAAAAGGCCTCCCTCCCGGCGGCCATCTCGCTCACCATCTCCAACGACCAGTCGGAAAATATCCGCCAGTCGGTCCATGAGCTGGAAAACAGCATCATGACTGGAATGTTTCTCGTTGTCATGACCCTGTTTATGTTCTTTGGATTCAAGAATGCCATGCTGGTTTCCACGGCGATACCCTTTTCGATGTTCATTGCCTTCGTAATCCTTAGCGCTTTCAATGTCACGCTGAATTTCGTTGTTCTTTTTGCTCTCGTGCTCGCTCTCGGAATCCTTGTAGACGATGCGGTCGTGGTGATCGAAAACATCTACCGTCATCAGCAGGAATACAACAAAACTCCCGTCCAAGCTGCACGGGACGGTGTGTCGGAGGTGGCCGTTCCGGTTGTCTCCTCCACCATTACGACCGTGGCGCCGTTCATTCCGCTCCTGTTCTGGCCCGACGTGATCGGTGATTTCATGTGGTATCTGCCTATCACCCTTATTTCCACTCTTGGCGCTTCGCTGTTCGTGGCCTTTGTCATCAGTCCGGTCCAGGGTGCGCAGTGGATTAATTACCGGAAAGAGATAGCCGCGGCAAAGAGGAGCCTGGAGCATCCAACGTGGTGGCGCAAGTACAACCCGTTCGTCTTCCTCTATCATAAGAGCGATGAAGTATTGTTCCCCTGGCTGCAGCGTCAGTATACGGGAACCCTCCGGTGGACACTCCAGCGCAGAGGGCTGACAATTGCCGGAGCCGTAGCTGTCCTTTTACTCACATTCATCCTCTTCGGTCTGTTCAACAGCGGTGTGATTCTTTTTCCGAATGTCGAGCCGGCAAGAGTCACCGTAAACATCGAAGCGCCACCGGGTACATCCCTTGAGGCAACCAACAAGATTGCCCTTGAGGTTCAGAAGCGCATCGAGTCGATCCCAAACCGCTCCGACATCGAGTTCATCGTGGCAACGGTTGGCACATCGGATGATCCGTTCGATTTCGGGGGACAGGGAACATCCAACAAAGCGCAGGTTTCGATCGATTTCTACAAGCGGGCACAGAGAACTCAGAATAGTTTTCTGACGCTGGAAGAAATTCGCGAAGCGACAGCAAATATTTCCGGGGCTCTCATTCGCGTGTCAAAGCAAGAAATGGGGCCTCCTGTGGGAGCGCCGGTCAGCATCGAAATCGCAGGGGATGATTACAGCCAGCTGGCCTCCATAAGCGAACAGATACGAGAGACGATCAAGGATGTCGCCGGCCTGTATGATCTGAAGGATGATTACAACATTGGCAAACCGGAGATTGAGGTGCTCGTGGACCGCGAGAAAGCCGGGTTGCTGTGGACAAACACCGGGCAGATCGCCGGCACGATCCGTGCCGCAATCAATGGTGTCGAGGCCTCAGAGTATCGTGTGGGCGAGGATGAATACAAGATCCGTGTGCGACTGCAAGAGGATCAGCGACAGTCCGTGGAGGACATGAGGAACATCAATGTCACCTTCATGAACCGGCGCGGTCAGTTGCTGTCGATTCCGGTTTCTTCCATCGCGGACATCCAGCGCGTTTCCAGCCTTGTCGACATCAGACGGAAGGATATGAAGCGGGTAATCACGGTTATGGGGAACGTGGAGGGCCGTGTTGACTCTGATGTTCTGCAAGATGTTCGGGCGAGGCTTACAGGCCTTCAGCTTCCCGCTGGATATTCGATGAAATTCACCGGCCGGGACGAAGAGCAGGCCAAGTCCATGGCATTCCTTGGACGGGCATTTGTGATCACGCTTCTCCTGGTATTCCTTATTCTTGTTTCGGAATTCAACTCGGTCAAGGTGCCGTTTGTGATCATGGTTTCCGTTCTCCTTTCACTGATTGGCGTTCTCATGGGAATGATGATTACCGGCACGCCCTTTGTCGTGATCATGACAGGTGTGGGGGTGATTGCCCTGGCGGGCATCGTGGTAAAGAACGCGATCGTGCTCCTCGATTTCGCCAAACGAAAACGGGACGAGGGCATGCCGCTTGACGAAGCGCTCGTGGAAGCGGGGCGAACCCGCTTGCGTCCGGTCATTCTGACTGCCGCCACCACAGTCCTGGGAATTCTTCCGCTCGCCATCGGCTTCGATTTCGACTGGCGTGAGCTGCATTTTGTTACAGGTGCTGAAAGTGCAATGTTCTGGGGACCCCTCGGCGTCGCTGTGATCTTTGGACTTTCTGTGTCAACGTTCCTCACGCTGGTCATCGTTCCAACCTTCTTCTCTCTTTTCGAGAGCAGCCTCGAACGATTAAAGTCATTATCCCTGAGATTACTTCCGGGAAACGGGGAAATCGGCCAAGAACTCCCCGGAAAGTGATTGCCGTTTTAAGACAACAAGGGAGGCCACGTCCTCCCTTTTGTTTTTTGGGGGGGAACTTTTTGAGCTTCTCTACGTTTTTGTGATGTCTCTTTCCCACAATCTCCATGACCCACACTTGTCTTGGACTCATTCCGTTTCTATTTGTTCTTTGCATAGGATTCACGGGATGTCGCAGCACGATCGAGCTTGTGAGCGTTCAGGCAGTTGGAAACATTCAAATTGACGGCTCACCTGTTGAATGGGAAGGGCGTCTGACGCGGTTTAAGTCGCCGGCAGTTTCCATGGGCGTTCGGAACACAGAAGAACATTTGTTCCTGTGCCTCACGACGGCCGATCCAGCCATTCAGACACAAATCCTTTTTGCCGGACTTACCGTCCGATTTGAGTCTTCAGGCGAGATGGTTCCTTTTGCGATTCAGTACCCCCTCAGGCAGGATCAGCCAGTACGCCCGCGGGCACCGGGTGAGGGGCTGGAGGTTATTTTCGGGGCGTTCGCACCACATCTGCATACATTGCAGATTGTCCGGGAATCCGACCGACAGATGTTTTCTGTTCTGGATGTGCCTGGCATTCAGGTCAGGATTGGCATGGCCAACTCCGTGTTGACATACGAGCTTCAGGTTCCTCTCATACAAGCGCCGTACTACGCCGTCCCAAGTCCTGATGGGATTCTCACTGTGACCTTCGAGACCACTTCAGTCGATCGTTTTCTCCCGGGCGCGGGATCTTCGCGGCCTGAGGGGCGAAAGCGAGAGCGTTCAACCTCATCGTCAGCCGCCGATCTTCCCGTGAAAGGCGATCCGTTCAGATTTGTCGTAAATGTTGTCCTCTTCAGCAAATAACTCAAAGGATTCCCATGAAACGTGCATTGATCATTACCGGTTTGTTGGTTTCCTCTGCCGTGTTCGCTCAAGCCCAGCCGATGATGCCGACGCCGGCAGAACGTGCGGCACGTCTGAAAGAGCGCCTTGCTCTCACAGAGGAACAAACAAAAAAGGTTGAAGAGATCTTTCAGAAATCTCAGGAGAAAACAAGAGAGCGGATGGCTGAGTTGAGGGAAGATCGCGAAGCGATGCGGGCATTGATGATGGAGCAAACTCAGGCAACCGACAAAGGAATCGAGAAGGTTCTGAACGAAGAGCAGAGGAAGAAATACGAGGAACTAAAGAAAGAGCGAAGGCAGCGGCGAAGGGGTGGGCAGTAAGACGACCAGTCTGGCCGCCTGACCCGATTGACTTACACGAGGCGGGCATGTCGTCCTGCATTGAGGAGGTCGGGGTCCGTTCTAGCGCGACAGCACGTCGCCAATCACCTCGAGCAGGTGCTCTTTCTCAAAATCGCCTTTGACCAGATAGGACGCCGCGCCCCACTCCATGGCTTTGCTGCGCGCTTCTTCGTTGGCCTTCCCCGAGATCACCACAAACGGAATTGTTTTCAAAGATGCATCGGATCTGCACATCCGAAGCAATTCTGTTCCGTCCATGTTTGGCATCTGGTCGTCTGTGACAACGAGATCATACCTGTTCTTGCGCAGTTGTTCCAGCGCATCATTACCGTCAGCGGCTGTGTCGACGTCAAAGCCCCTGTTCACCAAAAACACTTTGTAGAGCTCCCGGGCGATCTGCGAGTCGTCCACAAACAAGATTTTTCGCTTCGGTCCTGATGGCTTTGTCCCGGTAACTGCAGGCGCGGACACCTTCATGGAAATGTCCGCCTTAACGCGCTTCGCCGCCTCCTCCGCCCCCGGAAATTCCTCGCGTAGCTTTTGAATCATCTGCCCGCCGTCATCAATGGTCTTCCCATCAACGTATTCATGGACCTGCACCTTCATAAATTCAAAAGCCTCAAGAAGGGCGGCTTCCCGTGCGGGATTCCAAAGCTCGGGCCGTTCTGTAAGAAGCAAGACCGATTCCTCGGCTGCGCGGGCGACTGCCGAGAGCGGCCGGGCACCGACAATGGGCGCTGATCCTTTGATGGCGTGAAGATGCCGGGCGATACGGTCCAGAAGAACATTGTCGCCAGGATTGAGCTGCCGCACGGCAACACCGGCGTCGGTCAGATGCTGTTCAACTTCATCCTTGAAGCGTTCGCGAATGTGGTGGAATTCCTGAGGAACAGCCATCAGTGTTTCCGGAATTGGTGGCAGGATGGCAGCGGAGCAGGCAGAATACCGTTATGGGAGGTTGACGGTTTGCCCCTCCCGTGATGCAAAACATTTTGTTTTTCCCCCATACATGCGGACAAGCCCGCGAGCCTGATTGACCATTCTCTCAAGAAATGCGTCCGTATGCTGTGGATCATGATGAAACAGGGCGAGCTGTTTCGTGTTGGCCTGGACGGCAAAACGAACCGTGGTCTCCAGCGGCGAATGACCCCATCCCTTTTTCTCCTCATACTCTTCGTTCGTATACTGGGCCTCGCCAATGTACAGATCCGCGTCTCTCAGGAAATCCACAAACCGTTCATCGAGCATCACCGGGAGATCGATCTGCTTGTCGATCTTTTTGCCGGAGGCATGGATGGACCCCTCGTACGGCTCATTGTCCGTGGCATAGACAACGGTGCTTTTGCCGTCGCTCACGCGATAACCAAGCGTCAGGGCGGGATGGTTCAGGTAGAAGTGATCAACGACGAGGTTGCCTATCATAATGCGCTTGCGCACTTCATGCACCTCGATATTCGAACTCATGTCCCCAAGGTCGACCGGAAAGTAGTCCGAGTCCATTTGGCCGCGGAAAATCGAGTCAAAAGACTTGTCTCTCCCTGGCGGCCCGTACACATGAATTTTGTTTCGCGCCTCATACGCCGGAAGGAAGAACGGGAAGCCTTGAATATGATCCCAGTGTGTGTGGCTGATGAAGAGGTGAAGAGAGAGGGGGCGCGAGCTGAACTCCTTGAGCATCTTAAGGCCAAGGATCCGGATACCTGTCCCCGCGTCAAAAATGAGGATTTCCTTCCCCGCCCGAACCTCAACGCAGGAGGTATTTCCCCCATATTTCATCGTTGCACGACCCGGTGTTGCGATCGATCCCCTCGTGCCCCAGAAGGTAACCCGCATCATGGGGAAACCCCCGACCGCCGTTTCTTGAGGTGGGTTTGAACGTTTAAAACAAGCTCGTCGAAATCCGCCGGCTTGATACAGTAATCGTCGGCCCCGAGCTTTCGTGCGGCTTCAATATCCGGCTTGTACGACTTTGCAGATGTCATGATGACGACGGTCCTGTTCAGAGCCGGATTACTCCGAATACGTTGAACAACTTCAAACCCATGCAACCCCGGCATGATGATATCCAGAATCACGACGTCCGGTTTTTCCTGTTCGGCGAGCCGCAGGCCATCGTCTCCATTATCAGCAGAGAGGACGCGGTATCCTTCCTGCTCAAACCGCATCACCATCAGCTTGCGGAGGGAATCCTCATCATCAACAATCAGCGCTGTCAGTTTTTCTTCCATGCGGGTCTTGAGATGCGGCTTGGAGCGGAAATAAGTTGTCAAACTTATGAAGAACTTCGACGAAAGGCAATGCGCGGAATCAGCGGGTTTTGTGGCATCTGTACCACTTTTTATTCTCCTCGATTTTGCGTATACATTTAAACTTTCACAATTTCAAAGGTGTGATATGAACGCTCGACCTGTTCGCCTTTTGACCCCCCTCGTGTTATGGCTGGTCTTTGCCGCTTCGCTGAGTGCCCAGGTTTCCAGAGAGCTCACGCTGGAAACCATGAATGATCCTTCACTCAGGCAGGCGTTCCTCGTTGCGCGCACATGGTGGCTCGCCGACAATACGGCGCTCGTCTTTGACATGCGAGTTGCTCCGGAGTCGCGAACCCTGGAACGGATCGATCCTACGAGCGGAAAGAAGACGCCTGCCTTTAACTATGCTGAGGCCCGCAAGCAATTTTCGGCGCTGTTTCCGGAAGGCCGTTCCCCTTCACTCCCCCCGGTCCCTCAGGGCATTACGGCCGATGGAAGTCGCGGTTTTTATCTGATGAACGGCGATATTTTCGTTGTGTCGCTTTCTGACGGCTCTGTTCAACAGATCACCAAAACGAGCGAACCAGAGAAATCCGTCAATTTCTCGCCTGACGGAATGAAGCTGGCATACGTTCGAAAGAACGACGTCCATGTCTTTGATCTTGAGCGAAAGAGGGAAACCCGGCTGACCAAAGATGGAAGCGAAACGATCCTGAACGGAACGCTCTCCTGGGTGTACTGGGAGGAAATTTTCGGGCGGCAGGATATTGGCTACTGGTGGTCTCATGATTCGCGGACGATCGCTTTCCTGCGAACGGACGAATTCGGGATCAGCGTACAGCACTATGTTGACATAACCCCGTGGACACCAGCTGTCACGACTCAACGGTATCCGAAGGTTGGGGAACCAAATCCGCAGGTTCGCGTGGGAATCGTGGACATATCGTCAGGCACAACGACCTGGGCGGGAATTGAACCATCAGACTATGAGTACATCATCCGCGTCGACTGGCTGCCAGACAGCAAACGCGTTTGCGTACGCACACTGAACCGCCTGCAAACGGAGCTGAATTTCTATTTCGTTGATCGCGCAAACGGCAAGGCGCAATTGGTCATGAAGGACTTGGATGAAGGATGGCTTAACATGTCGGATGACCTGTACTTTCTCAACGACGGCAAATACTTCATCATTTCGTCCGAGAGAGACGGATATGCGCACCTGTACCGGTTTACGATGGACGGAAAACTCATAAATCAGATCACCCAGGGATCCTGGGCCCTTGCCTCTTCCGGGCCAACATTCTGGGTACGTAAGGCCGTGTCAGGAATTGACGAAGAAGGCGGTTGGATCTACTTCACTGCGCAGGAGAAGTCTCACCTTGAGAAACATCTGTACCGAATCAGGCTGGACGGGAGCGGAATGGAACGGCTTACTCGTGAAGACGGCACGCACGGCATTTCCATGAGTTCCAACACGAAGTTCTATTTTGACCGCTACTCCAACATCACCGCAGCGCCGTCATTGACGCTTGTGGAAACGGGTTCCGGCAAAGGTACTGTCATCACGCAGTCCGATCCTTCAGGATTGAAAATCTACAGCGTTCAGTGTCCGGAACTGTTTGCTATTCCTGCAAGAGACGGTTTCATGCTTCCGGCTTCGATCACAAAGCCGAAGGATTTCGACCCCAAGAAGAAATATCCGGTCATCGTCTACGTGTACGGTGGTCCTTCGGCACCGACGGTCTCCAATGCCTTCTCGTTCGATATCATCTGGGAAAACATCCTTGTCAACAGCGGCTATGTGGCGATGAAAGTAGACAATCGCGGCGCAACAGGGATCAGCAAGAAGCTTGAGAACCTGTTTCTTTTTCAATCCCCCGGCTCAACCGAGTTGAATGACCTTGTGGATGCCGTGCAGTGGATGAAAAAGCAGTCTTATGTTGATCCTGAGCGTTTCGGAATTTGGGGATGGAGCGGCGGGGGAACCAATACTATGATGGCCATGACGCGGTCAAAGGAGTTCAAGGCCGGAATTGCGGGAGCGGGGGTAACTGATTTCCGATTCTACGACACCAAGTGGGCGGAGGCGATGATGAGGACGGAGAAGGAGAACAAGGGGGGGTATGAAAGCCACTCACTCCTGAAGGACGCCAAAAACCTTCACGGGCGGCTCATGCTGATCCACGGAACCCACGACGACAATGTGCATATTCAGAACACCTGGCGGTTTGTTGACAAGCTCGTTAATGCCAACAAGCTTTTTGAGCTCATGGTGTATCCAATGCGAAAGCATGGCGTCGGAGATCCCGCTGGCCGAGCACACATGAACGC
>JACQPU010000043.1 GCA_016207365.1 Ignavibacteriales bacterium
CGAATCCGGCATTCGAGGGATTTCTGAGAACGACAACACCATCACCGGGAGATTCAAACGGCGCAGTCGATCCGTTGTCGACCACGATAATTTCGTGCGATCCGCGATAGGTTGTTCTGAACGAGTCGATCGCCTTTGCTGTCAGGTGTGTGTGATTATATTGGACAATGATGACAGAAAGCACTGATATTTTCAGAATTGTAGGAGATTCTTCACGGCTCGCGGCGGCTCCCAGGGCCGGTACAGTTTCCATCCCCCCGATCGAACCATCGACGCGCTTGCAAGCCGCTCACGGAGCGCGAAGACGGTATCCTTCGAAAAGACCGTCATCAGAAGGAACCATGTGACCATTTTCATTTTCTCGCGGGCCGAGGCATGCGACCATTCGCTCCGAATCACCGTCCGTGCCTCGCCGAATTTCTTTTCCATGCACAATGCAATGGCAAGCCGCCGCCGAAGCCAATGGTCATTACGCTCGAATTCCTTTTCATATCCTGCAAAGGCCGGCTGCTCACGAAACATTCCAGACACCTTGATTCTTTCACGATATAACTGCTCCTCATTGCGTGTGACTGATCCTGCACTGATCCGGTAAACAACATCCACACGATCGACGTGTTCAAACATCACGCCATCCATCGCCATCCGGATCCAGCACTCGACATCTTCCACATGCGACGGCCTAAAGGGATATCGGCGCACGAGATCTGCCGGGAAAAGAAAGGAATGAATGGGAATGATGAAATCAACATTCCACCGAAACAAGAAACTCCTCACTGCATCGGCGTCCGGAATGCGTGCGGGCAATGTGCGGAAAAACGAGCCGTCTTGGGCCAGGAGCGCATATTCACAGTAAAGTACATGGTTTGGCGAATGAGAAGAGAGTCGTGCTACGGCGTCCTTCAATTTGTCCCCAAGCAGCAGATCATCGGCGTCAAGAAACTGGATAAACGATCCGCGGGCCGCTTCCACTCCCCTGTTTCGTGCAGCTGCGGCACCGTGGTGTTTCTGAACGACAATCCTGAAGCGCGAATCCCTGGCGCAAAAATCCTCCGCAATCTGCGCACTCCCATCCGTCGATCCATCGTCCACAATGATACATTCCCATTGCTCGAGGCTTTGCCATCGCAGGCTCTCCAGCGCCTGGGCGAGCGACGGTGCGGCATTGTAACAAGGTGCAATAACCGATACTAGCGGGGCAGTCACCGAAAAATGACCTTTAATGTGTGGACACACCCCAGGGCCAATATGTGGACGGCATCCAGCAAGCGTCCATCGCGGAAAGAGAGCAGCATGTAAAACCGCACGTGACGCATGAGGGATCCGAGCCGGCCGGTTTGTGGGGCTGTCTTCCGGAGCTCCAGGAGTGCTGCGACTTCCTTGAATGTGCCAATACGATTTGCACTCGACGAGTTCGGGCTCGAGACTCTATAGCGGACGAGTGGCGCGTGGAGGAAGCCAATTTTGGAGACTCCGGAAAGCCGAATCCAGTATTCCCAATCATGGACGTACCGCAATCGATCGTTGAGCACGCCGACCCGGATGACAGCACTACGTCTCATGAGAACGGAGGACGAAACAATGGGATTTACTCGCAGCAGCAGGTCGCCGGCATCCCCTACGAAATCGAGGCTGTCCCTGTTTAAACCGATTCCGCCCTCAAGATGACCCGCCGACCCGTCTGCTTCCAGCATCCGGGCAAGCCCAAACACCATTCCGCACTCTGGATGCTTCTCCAAAAAGGCGACTTGACGCGCAAGTGTGTCAGGCTCGAGGAGGTCGTCTGAATCCAGGATAGCGATGTACTCCCCGCGGCTTTCTGCAACACCCGCATTCACTGCGGCAGACTTTCCGCTGTTCTTCTTCATCGTAAGGAGTTTCCCTCGAGCATCGGAATGGTGCACCAACCATGTACGAACAACCTGCGCTGTTTCATCCGAAGATCCATCATCGACGATGAGTGTTTCTCTATCTCTGTACGACTGTCTCAGAATGCTTTCGAGCGTTTCTTCGACGAGAGCCTCGCGGTTGTAGGCGGGAACTATTACAGAGACAAGCGCACTCATGGTTTAGGCCAAGTCCATCTGGCGGAAGAGTTCCCGGAACCGGTGTTCGTACGTATGTTCTTTTATAACTCGCTCGTACGAGGCCGCAGCCACCGCCGCACGCTTTTCTTCGTTTTCAAGATAGTACCGGATGATCTCGACAAGATGATCAACCGATTTATAAAGCACGATCTCGCGGTCCGGAACAAAGTACTCCTCGATTCTTTCAGCCGGACCGCTAATCTGAAATCCTTCGCAAGCGGGAATCTCAAAGTTACGTCCCTTGATTTGATTGTGAATCATTTGTGAGGAAGCGGAGAGATTAAGGTTAATGCGGCTCCTTTGAAAGTGACGGATCATCTTTTCCTGCGGGATACGCGTTGAGTTCATGAGGTTTTCATAGGACCGACGGGAAAGAATTCTCAATCGGCGGGCGTAATCGTGCCAACGTCGCGCTTTCCATCCCGTGCCATGCACCTTCACGGGGATCCCCCGACGTCGAAGCGCCCGGATAATTGCCGGACGATCACCATGCGCCTGCCCGACGAAGGTGATCCCCTCATCCGGGCCGCCGGATCCCTTCTTATAGTATCGCGGATTTGCCGCCCATTGCGTAAGCAAGACGCGGTCAAAGCCAAGATTACGGTACTTTGCCACGGCTTGGGCATCCGTCGTGGAGACAAACGAAAAGCAATCTGCCCAGTGTCGCGAAAAATTCTCAAATCGCCAGTGATCATCCGCAAACCAGTTGAATGTCACCGTTCGTGTTTCCTGCATTATGCCCTTCAAGCCGTTTCGGTCAAACTCGTTACCATACAGAAATGTGAATAAAAGGTCCGGTTTCCATTCATCGACCCGCTCCCGCAGACGCCTCGTCATCTCTTCTGATCCAAGTTTCAAATAAAGTGAATAGAAATCAAAAAGTTCCGTTTCGTGACCCATGCCAATAAGGGAGTCAAAGAAATTGTAGTACTCGAAACTAAGACCCCGTTCCGGAATTCCGTAGTCATATTTGAGTCCTGCAAAAAGGATGCGCATTGCTCATCAAGACCCGGGTTGTGTGTCCGAGGAACGGAGTGTGCGATTCACTAACAAGATCCACACCAGATAAAGAGTATTCACCAGCGCCAGGGAAACCACAAGGCCATAAATCCCCGCAAGGAGACACCCGAGGATGTAGCCGGCAACAGACAGAATGGATGTTATGATTTTCGGTAGTATGTAAATATTCGGTTGTTGCAAGCCGAGTCCAACATTCGTCATCATCTGGCCTGAGTAGAACATTCCCCATCCAACGCTTAACAGGAAAAGGAGCTCCGGTTCAAGGATAAAGTCCGTCGTGCTAATTAGATGTATCAAGACATCTCCAACGAGGAGGAGGGCAACTCCGAGGGCACAAAACATGGCAAATGTCAGGATTGCCGCTCTGCGCACAACGGAGAAAGCCAACGATCTTGACGTAGGCTCGGAGCTGGAAAATTTTTCAAAAATGATTGGCGTAAGGTATTGACCGACGACGCTTACGGCAACCACGACACTGCTGTTGATGAGGGTGGAAGCCAGCCCGTAGCGCCCAACGTCGGCGGTCGTCAGCATTCCGCCGATGACCCACCGTTCCCCGTTGATTTGCATCCAGGCTACAAGCCCCCATGCGACAAAGGGAAGGCTGTATGACGAGATTCTGCCGATCATTTCGCGTTTCTGCCCAGCCGTCACAGCGTCGCGTGCTCTGGAAATCGGTGAGTCGACAGCACGATGGTAGAGCGTGTATCGAACAGCGAACCAAATCGCTCCTGAGACGGCAATGCAGATCATCACCTCCGGGATCCGCACAGCATTGAACATCAACAGGCCCGCGAGAAGCACGAGCGTCATCATCTTTTCGCCAATTTGCGCGATCGCCACCTCCTTTCGGAGACGCATGGCATTGAGCATGCCCGCCAGCGGCGCAGATGGCACGGCCGTGAGAATCAGAAAGGCCGCCGGAATCAGAAACCTCGCATCCAATCCCGTCACGGAACCCGCAACTACCGCGGCCACGACAAGGATGACAGCAAGAATCCCAATAGAATACCCAAGGATATTTGTGATCGTTCCCAGGTATTTGTATCGCGTCCCCGGATCGAAGATGTACTCAAAATACTTCCGCACAAATCCCTGCTCGAGCGGTCCGAAGAACCCCGAGAGGAACAACCCGCTCACGCTTGTGGCCAACACGAACAGTCCGTAATCGTCAGGACCGACAGACGTGATGATTTTTATCGTGAGGAGACTGAGGAGAAGCGTCCCAAGCTGGCCACCGACCAGCCACGAAAGCTCGCCGATATGGCGTCTGCCAAGGGTTATCCCCTTCGGCATAAGAAGCGTGAGAATTCTTTGAAACACGGGGTTTGGAAGGCCGGGCATTGGTTGAGGTGGATTTCTTTTCAGGTGACGATCTTTCTCAGCGCGACCCGTCGAAGTGTCCGCTCCCAGCAAGACTCCTGGATCGATTCATCCAAAATCTTCGCCGATCATGTTGTAGGAGAGCGGTATGTCTTTTGCCCGTGCTATAAAATTTCGGACACGCTCCGGATCTTTTTTCCCCGGCTTCCCCTCCACTCCACTCGACACATCAACACCATAGGGCTGGACAAACCTCACGGCGTCCTCGATGTTTTCTGGCGTCAACCCTCCGGCCAAGATGATTCGTCCGTACTCCTTTGCCCGAACCGCAATATTCCAGTCAAATGTTTTTCCCGATCCCCCATATCGTGCTTCGGAATGGGCATCAAGCAAGAACGCATCTACAAGATAGTTGCGCATCACTTCCACGTCGAAATTCGGCCTGATATTGAATGCCTTGATTACGCTTGCTTCATATCCGACAAGGTCATCAGGACCCTCTTTGCCGTACAACTGAACCGCGCTCAGATTCACCTTCCGTGCGATCTCCTCTACACTTCTTTGTGTAGCGTTGACAAAAACACCGACTTTGGAGACAAAATCCGGAAGTTGCGCAACAATCTCGGCGGCCCGCTCTGGCGCAACGTACCGTTCACTCCGTTCATAGAAGACGAATCCCACCGCGTCTGCCTTACACCGTACTGCATGCATGGCGTCTTCGAGATTCGTAATCCCGCAAATCTTGACAAAAAGATCCTGCTGCATGATGATGTGCCTTCAATATACGCGATCCCACTCCCGCGAAGAGTGCTGAGGGACAGATTAGTCTTACAGCCAGGTCACGATGAGGCCTGCGACTGTGCAAGCTTAGGAAGCGGGGTCACTTTAACGTGTTTGAGCCTTCGTGCCGTTTTGCTTAAAATCGTGAACGAGAATCCCACTTGCTTGATTTCTTCGTTGATTTCAGGGAGCCGGCCGGTCACCTTTTGTAAGAATCCCGCAAGGGTCTCATAATCGGGAGCATCCGGAATCGATGCCGCGAATTGTTCATTGAAATCATGAATACCGATGTTTGCAGCAACGATCGCGGATCCATCACTACTTTGTTCCACGGCCCTCTTCACTTCATCATACTCATCGTGAATTTCTCCAACAATCTCCTCTAGGATGTCCTCCATAGTGATGATCCCCTCCGTCCCGCCGAATTCATCAATAACAACGGCCAGATGAACCTTTTTCTGCTGAAATTCGCGCAACAACTGGCTGATCTTCTTCGATTCGTGGACAAAATACGCGGGGCGAATAATATCCTGCAGAATAATAAGATCCCGGTGTTCGAGGAGACTCAGGAGGTCCTTGCTGTAGATGATCCCGATGACAACATCGATGCTCCCGTCGTACACAGGCAAACGGGAATAGCCTTCTTCAATAACCCTGCTGATCAGTACATCCCGGGGAGTGTTGATATCCAGAGCAACAATATCAGGACGCGGCACCATAATCTCCTTGGCCGTTGTATCGGTAAATTCCAGGATGCTGGAAATCAACTCGTGCCCGGTCTGATCCAAAACGCCGCTTTGAGAACCGGCTTCCAGAACATCACGGAGATCCTCTTCTGAGAGTTTAGTCTTGAAGAGACGGCTCTTAACCAGTAATTTTTTAAGGAGTTGCTCGATCGATTTCAAGGATAATCACGATTGATATGGCTGTTATGCGTCTACCGCCAAGACTCCTGCCGGAACATTGGTACACAGCTACACAGCCAAAATCTATGGCAGGGACTGTTTGAACTCCCTGTACCGCTCGGCGAAGATATTCTCTTCTTTCGGCTCGCCTCCGTGCATTTCCATAAGAAGCCGATTGGTGTGCTCTATGCGGTCCTGTGGAAGAGGATGCGTCGAAAGAAGCCTGTCAAACGCGCCGCCCCGGCGGCCTGATCCCATGACTTTTTCAAAAAAATATTTGATTCCGCCGGGATAGTACTCCGTGGATTGGAGGTACCTGATAGAATACGTATCAGCCTCTGTCTCATCTGAACGGCTGTTCATTAACAGACCCAGTCCGGCAAAGAGATTTCCGGCAACTTCTGTCAGTTGAGGTGGGTTCTCGCCCAGAGCGATCGAAAGCATTACCTGAACGCCCAAAGCGCTTGTCATCCTCCTGGTTGCATGCCGTCGTTCCGCATGTGCGATTTCATGGCCAATAACACCCGCCAGCGCCGCCTCATTGTCAAGAAACTTCAGCAAGCCCGTATATACATAAATATACCCGCCAGGCGTGCAAAATGCATTTATCGTGCTATCGTCCGCAAGAATTTCGAATGTGTAAGCAAACCGACCGCGCTTTTCAATGTGTGGAGAGGCGAGAATTTCACGGCCAATTCCTTCAACATACGCTTTGACATCCGGCCGGCCGCGCAGAATCGGATATTCCGCAGGGTTCTTCCTGATTTCTTCATCTATCTGTTGTCCGAGCTCTCTGTCCCTGGAATCGGGAAAGATGTTAATTCCCAGCGCACCGAGGCATCCTGCCCCACACAAGAGCATAACAATCGTGACGAGTACCCAGCTTTTCCTCTTGATCCATACGCTACGCATATCGTACGGCCTCCAAAACAAGTCCCGATGGTGGAGCAGCCGAAGCGGCACGTTTTCGCTCCTTCGAATGAAGAATCCCAACGAAATCTTCCTTCGAGAGTTTGCCACGACCCACTTCTACCATGGTCCCGACAAGCGCCCGAACCATCCCATAGAGAAATCGGTTCGCCGTAATTTCGAACACGACATCGTTTTCACACCGTTCCCACAAGGCCGTGGTTACGGAACACCGATAGTGCCTGGCGGATGAATCAACCTTACAGAAGGCCTGAAAATCGTGTTCACCCGTGATTACATCAGCACATTTTTGCATTGCATCGATATCAAGAGGATGGCCGACAAACCAGCGCTGTTTACGGCCGAGGGCCGTGGGCACTTGTGAAATATAGTACCGGTATGTCCGGTCCAGGGCGCTGTATCGAGCATGAAACTCACTCGACATTTCCTCTACCGACCTTATGACGATGTCGCGCGGGAGAAGGCCGTTCAACCCCCTCGCTACAGCATTCTCCGTCATGAAGTTCTCGGTGTCAAAATGGCAGACTTGGCCGCGCGCGTGGACACCGGCATCGGTGCGTCCGGAACCTGTAACGGAGACGTGCCCCTGAAGAAGCTCCTGTAGCGCTTTTTCCAGTTCATCCTGAACCGTTCTTCCGTTCGTTTGGGACTGCCATCCGGAGAATCCTGTCCCGTCATATTCCAGCACAACTTTGAGCCGTCGCATAAACAAAAAAATCCCGCACGTCCGCGGGAGTCCACCCAACTTGCTTTCTGATGTTAGAATGAGCGTGTAAGCTGAATTCCCACTCCTACTGTGTGAGGTATCGTGTGCTGAAGCCCAGCGCCAAGATGCCAATCGGACTCCACAGCTTCGTTGTGCGATTTTGCCGACCGCCACGCTGAGAAGGCCGAAATAATTCTGTTTACGATCAGGGCACCGACGACAAATTCCGCCGCTTGAGCCAACTCTGCACTCCTAATGCGCATTTTTCGGTACCGAAGGCGGTCTTCCGTCGCTTCCCACTTCCAATCGTACGCAGGTCCAAGAAAAAGTTCGCCATAGCGACGATCGCGCAATCGCGCCAAGTTGTAGTCGTCACGCGACATGTAATTCCCCAGCTGTGCCTCGAACTGTTCATCTTTCCCGGCAAAATCGGCCCCTGCCCGGTCGCGGGCATAAAGTCGGGCATCATCCATGACCCACGTACTTTGCAGCGAAAAGCCGGTAAACGTGAGCCAAAGTGTTGCATCAATCGCTAAGAAATATTTCGCCGCGGCAGAGTTCCCCGCGTACAGTTCGCCGGCACCGGGAAGAATAATCGAGAGCGCGGCAGCCAGGACAGGCGATTTGTCTGAAGACCCGGCATTCTCATTCAGTCGCAAGGCCCTCAGCTCTAGATTTGCCTTCGGAGCCGTAGGGTGCAACATCTGCGCCTGGAGTAGCGGGATGGTTACCAGAAATGTGAGACAGAGTGTTTTCATGATTCCACCACTGCCATCGAGGCCGATTCAGGCAGAATCACTTTTCCCAAACATCCCTCATCAGTTGCCTCCGCCAGACGTGTAGGTACAATCTTGTTTGACAGGACTTCGCTGGATTCGACCGTTACTTTTACGTATTCGCCGGTCAGGCCGGTTTGGCCGTTGTCCGCCTGCTCAAATAACACGGCCCGGGTGGAGCCGATGAGTGATTCATGAAACAGGCGCCGCTTTCGCCTGGAGAGCATACGGAGACGTTCGCTCCTTACCGATCGCACGTGCGGTTCGACAGGATGTTCATAATGCACAGCTGCGGTATTGGCCCGTTCCGAATAGGAAAACACGTGCAGGTATGTAATGGGGAGATCAAGGAGAAAGGAGTATGTCTCTTCGAATTCGTCGTTTGATTCCCCGGGGAAGCCAACAATGACATCCGCCCCGATCCCGGCGTCGGGAAGCGCGGATTTAATTCGGCTGATCCGCCCCTCATACCACGAGCGCCGATAACGACGGCGCATTGCCTGAAGAATTTTGTCCGATCCGGACTGGAGGGGAATGTGGAAATGTTTACACATACGTTCCGAGTCGATCCAAAAATCCAGGAGCTCATCCGTAAGCAGATTCGGCTCAACTGAGCTTACCCGAATCCGGTCAAGACCGTCGACAGTGGCAAGGGACCGAAGCAAATTCAGAAGCGATGATCCGGTCTTCCGGCCGAAATCACCAACATTCACACCGGTCAGCACAATCTCCCTGTAGCCTTGACCGACAGCTCTCCTCGCCTCGGCAAGAAGTTCGTCGACGGACACGCTGCGACTCGTCCCCCGTGCCTTTGGAATTGTGCAGAAAGCGCAGGTATAATCACAGCCATCCTGAATCTTGAGAAAGGCTCTCGTTCTCTCTTCAAAACCGATGGACGACGCATGGTGAAATTCCTGCGCCTCCGCAACCGGCGCGACCCTGACTCTCGGTCGTCCGGATTTTTGCCAGTCTGCATGATCGAAAATCCTGAACTTTTCGGAAGTCCCCAGAACGAGATCAACGCCTTCGATAGCCGAAATGTCTTCTGGCTGAAGCTGTGCGTAGCATCCTATGACAATGACGTACGCCTTTGGCGAAGCGCGCAACGCCCTGCGAACCAACTGGCGGCATTCCCGATCTGCCCGTTCCGTCACACTGCAGGTATTCAGCACAACAATGTCAGCGACCTGATCGGCATTGACGACCCTGAATCCCCTCGTTGTAAACTGTCGCGCAATCGCCGCCGTTTCAGCGTAATTCAGTTTACAGCCCAGCGTATGGAATACGACCTGTTGCATGCATCGGATGATAGAAAAAGAGAGCTGCCCCAAATGCCGGCCGGGACAGCTCTCTTCAGGTTCCAGACATGTACTAGTTCGATCCCGCCTCGTCAGAGAATCCACCGTTGGTGGCAAACGATGATGCCATGACGTCTTTCAGCGTCATCGGGGAAAGTTTGTGGGCGTTCACATAGTCATCCACCCTCGCCTGCTCTTTCCCCCGGAGATATTCGAGTACGGACAGCACGATCTTCTTGCTGTCCTTGTCAAACTCAATAACCTTGAGAGGCAGGGCGTCTCCAACCTTGAACGACTCGGCGATATTCTTAACCGGAGTTTGGGAAATCTGGGAAAGGGGGACAAATCCATCCACGCCGAGGGGTAGCTCAACAATGACACCCTTCTCAATGATCCGAACAACCTTGCTCCCCTCCACCTCCGTTCCAACCTTGTATGCCTCCTCAAATGCATCCCAGGGATTTCCCTGAATTTGTTTGTGGCCGAGGGAAATGCGTCGCTGTTCTACGTCGATATTCAGGATAACGACATCGATCTTATCTCCTTTTTTGACCACCTCACCCGGATGCCGAACTTTCTTGGTCCACGACAGGTCAGAGATGTGCACAAGACCATCGACCCCCTCCTCGAGCTCCACAAAGACCCCGAAATTCGTAAGGTTCCGAACGGTTCCCGTGTGCTTTGATCCCACGGGATATTTTTCGAGGAGACTGCTCCATGGATCCGGCTCGAGCTGTTTCATTCCGAGGGAGATCTTCTTGCCCTCCTTGTCCAGCGAAAGAATCACTGCATCGATCAACTGGCCCATCGAGACAACCTGCGATGGGTGCTTTACATGCTGTGTCCAGCTCATCTCTGAGATATGAATTAGCCCCTCGATTCCTTTTTCGATTTCCACAAACGCGCCGTAATCCGTCAGGGACACAACTTTTCCTTTGACCTTTGTCCCGACGGGATATTTGAGGTCGATATTTTCCCACGGATGCGGCAGTAACTGCTTCATGCCGAGCGAAATTCGTTTCTTTTCCTTGTCGAAATCCAGCACAACCACATTGATAGTTTGATCGAGTTTCACGACTTCCGACGGGTGATTCACGCGTCCCCACGAAAGGTCGGTAATATGGACCAATCCGTCCACGCCGCCCAGGTCGACGAAGACGCCGAAATCGGTGATGGCCTTGACATGACCTTCGAGGATTTGCCCCTTTTCGAGACTTTCCAGAATGGCTTTCCGCTGTTCCGCGAGTTCCTCTTCGACGAGCACCTTATGACTGACGACCACGTTTTCGGAAGGGTGATTCACCTTGACCACGCGAAACTCCATCTCACGGCCGATAAATGCGTCGAAATCCCGCACTGGCCGGACATCGATCTGTGACCCAGGCAGGAATGCATCAATACCAAGGAGGTCGACGACGATGCCGCCTTTTGTCCGCCGGACACAACGGCCCTTCAAAACTTCTCCGCTCTCATGCGCCTTGACTACGCGTTCCCATACACGCATGAAGTCCGCCCGCTTGCGCGACAACATCAGTTGTCCGTCTTTGTTTTCCACCGATTCAAGAAACACTTCCACTTCATCGCCGATCTTCATATCCTGGAGGTTCGGGAATTCAGCCACCGCGATCGTCCCCTCTGACTTAAATCCAATATCAATTGTAACGTGATTGTCGCCGATGTGCACGATTCGCCCTTTCACAATTTCTCCCTCGCTGATGGAGTTCAGGGTGCTTTCGTACAGTTTCTTTAATTCTTGATATTCGGATTCGGAGTACTCCCGTTCACCGAATTGCTTTGTCTCGTGGGATGCTTCAACCATTCAACCTCCAGAAACCGCTCAGACCGCACTGGGTGCGGATTGTTCTTGTATCGGAGCACGTGCCGGCCATCAACGGCGACGTCCTGCGATACATGTTTGTGGTCTGTGAATTCGTGATGGCGTTCAATATCCTCTTCAATGGACGGGAGCCTTTTTCGGCGCGTATTCCCGTTCAATCACTTCCCGTACTTGCTCCATGAGCCATTGTGGAGTAGATGTGGCGCCGCTAATCCCCACCGACTCTGCGCCTTCAAACCATTGCTCCTCAAGTTCGTGCGGAAATTCAATGAAACGTGTGCGCGGATTTTCTTCTCGGGCAATGTCGAACAGCACCTTGCCGTTGGAGCTATGCCGGCCTGCCACAAAAATCACGACATCATGGGATTTCGCAAACTCGCGCAGTTTCTTGTCACGGCCTGAGACCTGTCCGCAAATCGTATCCTTCGCGTGAAACTCAAGGGCCTCATCCTCAAACGATCCGACAACGAGATCGGTGATGCGCTTTCGAAGCTCATCCCTGATCTTGTAGAACGTACCTTTATCCATCGTTGTTTGCGAGAAGAGAACGGTTTTGCGGTCTAGCCGTACGCGGTCGAGCTCATCGAGCGTCCGCACGACGACGGCTTCTCCATTCGTCTGTCCGATCAACCCAATGACTTCCGCATGATCTTTCTTGCCGAAAATGACAACCTGAAAGCCGTCCAGATAAAATCGCCGGATCCGTTCCTGGACTTTGGTCACCACCGGGCACGTGGCATCAACAAGCGTGATTCCAAGATCCATGGCCTTCTTGTACGTGGACGGCGGTTCCCCGTGTGCCCGAATAAGAACTGTTGAGCCGCGGAGAGATTCCAAGTCGGCATGAGAGACGGTCTGCAAGCCCTTCTCCTCCATGCGCCTGATCTCCATCGGGTTGTGAATGATTTCGCCGAGGGAATACATCGCTCCACCTCGTTCGAGCTCCTGTTCGGCTATTTCAATCGTCCGAACAACGCCCCAGCAGAATCCCGAAAATTTATCAACGGTAACCGTCATTGCCTGTTTTTCAGTATCTCCTCAGCCCTTGCCACAATGAAATTCACCTGGTCTTCAACCGATAGATCGGACGTATCGAGCTGGATCGCATCCTCGGCACGTCGTAGCGGGCTCGTCTCCCTGCTTGAGTCCCTCGTATCTCGCTCGAGAATTTCCCTCGCCAGGTCCTGCTCATCCACTTCAACGCCGCTGCGCAGGAGATCTTTCTTGCGTCTCCTCGCCCGTTCGCGGACATCGGCCACCATAAAGATTTTGAGGTCTGCGTCGGGAAGAACCACCGTTCCAATGTCCCGGCCCTCGAGAACAACGCCTCCTTCCTGAGCGAGGCGGCGCTGCTGATCCACAAGAACGGCACGAACGGCGGGATAACTGCTGACAGTACTGACATGACGCGTGACTTCCGGCATCCGGATTGCCTCGGTCACATCCTCGCCTTGCAGAAACACGCGATTCCCGTCGTCGCTGCGTTTCAGCACGATCTCCGTTTGTCGCGCCACACGAGCCACTTCTCCTTCCACTCCAAGCGGAATTCCCTCACGGAGCATCCGAAGTGTCATCGCCCGGTACATTGCTCCGGTATCCAAATGCAGGTACCCCAAGCGGCGCGCTACAAACCGGGCAGTTGTGCTTTTACCTGAAGCTGCGGGGCCGTCAATCGCGATGACGATGTTCTTCGATTTTCTGATCTTTAGAGCCTTTAATATAGCGAATTTCTGCGTGCGGGGCAACCTCCGATACGCCCCGGTACATCCGATAAAGGCCGTTTTCTTCGCAGGAAAATCAACGTATCTTTTACTCAATGCGAAAACTCACAAACGACGACATCGCAAAGCACAGCCTTGCAGCTTCTCACGCACGCAATAACGACCGCGCCGCCATCGCGGTCCTCTTGGACAATATCAGAAGTCTTTACAACGTGGGCTCCATTTTTCGCACGTCTGACGGCGCGGGAATTCAGAAGTTATTCCTGACAGGCTATACTCCCACTCCTCCGCGCAGGGAAATCGACAAGACCGCTCTTGGCGCCACCAACTCCGTTCCCTGGGAGTATGCACGTAATCCTCTCGAAACCCTGGCCACGTTAAAACGCACAGGGGTCACAATCCTCGCTCTTGAGCGGACCGATTCAAGCAGACCGTACACTCAGGTTGCCCGCGTGGAATTTCCGATCTGCCTTGTGATTGGAAACGAACTTACCGGGATTGCTCCCGAGGTCCTTGCCGCCTGCGACGGCGCACTTGAGATCCCGATGTTTGGACTGAAACACTCCCTCAACGTCGCAGTGGCATATGGCATCGCGGTGTTCGAGCTTGTGCGCCGGTGGAATTCCGACGATCAACCGTCGAATCCCCTGGTATAAAACTCTTCCCGTTCCCTCGTATGCAGGCGTAACAAGCCTGCGCGAACCAGTCTGACCAGGATCCGCGACGCCTGTCGTCTCGAGACGTCGATCAGGCCACTGAATTCCCTCACCGTAATCCGCTCATGATTCCCCAGATACTCAAAAAGCCGCCTCTCCCGTTCGCCGATGGCGATTCTCAGCGGCGGAGCTTTTGGATTCTCCGCCTCAAGGATCCGCGTCATCTCCCTGCTGGCAATCACCGTCTTGTCATTGATCCGGATCAGCGCTTTTCCATCCCGCTCTTCCGCACCCTCTTCTCTAATCAAGAAATGCGGCTTTTCCGGGCTTTCCTCCACGGTCGCCACAATAACATCCTTTCCATTGTAGGCCACGATGTCTACCACCGGCTCGATCGCCGGGTCACAGTAGGTGGCTCCTGCAGTCCGGATCATCTCCACCTCTGCTTTCTCGCTGTCTACGCCGACGACCGATTTGTCGTCATCGACGCCGAAGAGAATCGATCCCCCTTTTGTATTGGCAAATGCAACCATCGTTCGCGCGATCTTCTCCGGCGAAGATACCTTTCGTTTAAACTCCAGGCGAACGCCTTCGCCTTCTTCAAGGAACGCGTCAATGTCGTTGCGATTCATGGTTGTCAATAGTCAGTTCACCATTCCGCGAGCGGCCATGCGTTCGAGAATCAAATCTGCCCGTCTGGCCACATATCGTGAGGAGCCATCGGGCCTGTACCTTCGCGGGCGCGGAATTACCGCGGCAAGTCGCACGGATTCATCGCGTGAGAGTTCGGCGACATCTTTGCCAAAGTACATTTTGGACGCGGCCTGTACTCCATACACCCCTTCCCCGAGTTCGATCACGTTCAGATACAACTCCAGAATCCTTGCCTTGCTCAGCCTCTTCTCCAGCCACCACGTCAGCACCCATTCACGAATCTTCCTGACCGGATTCTTCGAAGGCGAAAGGAAAAGATTTTTCACAAGTTGTTGTGAGATTGTGCTGGCCCCCCGGGCAGCTCGCCTCTGTGAGAAATTCCGAACGATGGACTCCTTCAGTTCAAACCAGTCGAAACCGCCGTGGTTCCAAAACGTTCCGTCTTCTGCTACAATGACGGCATTCACAAGGTCGGACGGAATCCGGCGCAGCGGTGCCCATTCGTGAGCGAGATGAAACACACGTTTCCGTGTGCGTGCATCCTCGGCATGGAGCCGCATAAATGCAGTTTCTGAGGGATTGTCCCCTCGAAGGTCCGTGATCTCGCCAAACGGGAGGGTTCCCGCCTCATACGCGACCCAACAAAGGAGAATGACGATGATCGTCCGGACAGGTCTTCGTTTCAGGGCCTCTAGGAATTTTACAGCCCTCGATGGAGTCTCCGGATTGTCCTCCGGGAATGTTATTGCAGGGCCCTTCATTTGATCTCAACAGCTCAGGGAATTCTTCGTCCTATCCAGAAATCCCTGGAGGAGAATTGCGGCAGCCACTGCATCGAGCTCGTGCTTGGACGTCCGGCGCGCTTTTCTGCCGATCCCGCTTGCCAAGCGATATCGTTCCGCAATCATTGTGGTGAATCGTTCGTCCCAGTACACAACTTCGATGGAAACCCGTTGTTTCAGGACTTCCACAAACCGTTGCACCTCTTCCGCTTTGCTTCCACGTTCTCCTTTGAGCGTCAACGGCATACCCACCACAGCCAGATCCACGTTTTCCCTTCTGATGATTCCCACCAGTTTCTGCCACATGTCTGCGTTGTTCTCAAGGATGGAATGCGCCGTTGCAAGAATTCTCAACGGATCACTCAAGGCCAGGCCTATGCGCCGCGTGCCAAAATCAATTCCAAGTACCCGTTTTTCTTCCATGTCTATCCCAGGAATCTCTCGACTTCCATGATGCCGGGGACCTTGCGGATCCGATCAATGATATGCAGCAGGTGTTCTGTGTTCCTGACGTAAAGGATTATCTGCCCATCGAACAGCGGGCCCTTGGAGTCCATATTCACGCTGCGGATGTTCGTATTCTGATAGCTCGAGATTGCATGCGTGACATCCGTCAGCAACCCCGCCCTGTCTTTTCCTGATACATGAATGGCAACAAGGAAGTCGGCCCCATTCGCTTTTGGCCATTCCACCTCCACGACGCGTTCGCTTTCAGCCAGGCGCAGCGTAACAATATTCCTGCAATCTTTCCGGTGAATCTTGATCCCTTCGCCGATGGTGACAAACCCCACAATTTCATCTCCCGGGATCGGATTGCAGCATTTCGCG
>JACQPU010000033.1 GCA_016207365.1 Ignavibacteriales bacterium
CACATTTGTCCGTCGCAGCAAAATGGCTGCTTGATGCCTGCATGATCCTCGGCCGTCTCGAGCTCTTTACCGTTTTTGTCCTTTTCAGCAGATCATTCTGGCGGAGCTGAGCAGGCCGAGGCATCCTTCAGCCCAGCACCGATTCCACGCGTTTGCGCAGTCCGTCGGCCAGGACCTCGACATTCGTGGCGACTGCGTCCGTGAGTGCCTTTGTCTCCCCGACAAAGACACCGTCTTTCAGTGTTGCCAGGTTGATCCTGACGTTCAGTGCGGCCCCTTCGCACGCCGCCTTCAACATCAGACCGGCCACGCCGGCATCGGAGATCGAATTCACATTTCCCTCCTCCGCCACCTCCTTCGCAAGCACGAGCGCCTTCTCGGACAGTTTCATCACCTCGAGCGGAATGAGTGTTGCCTCCTTCGTGGCATCCTGAATTGCTTCACTTCGTTTCTGTTTTTCCTCATCGGTCCCTCTCGGCATTCCAAATGCCCGCATGACACCATTGAACGCCTCGGTGTCCTGATCGATGAGACTTGTCAGCCGTGCACGCAGTTCGTCGGCCTGGCCGAGAATATCGATCATGTCCGCCTGAACGTCTTCATATTTCTTCTTTCCGATCGTCAAACGACATACCATCGAGGTGAGCCCTGCACCGAGGGCCGCGGCAAGAGCGGAAACGCTCCCTCCGCCGGGCGCGGGGGAATCGGAGGCAACATTGTCAATGAAATCGCTGATAGTCTTCAGGGCGAGCATAGGCCATCCTTGCGCAGGGCATATAGTTTAAAGTTCGAGGTTCGAGGTTCAAAGTTAGGATTCAAGGACTCATTCACTTTACACCTTGAACCATGAGCATTACAATAGCTCTTCAATGATCTTTTTCTTCGGATCAAACTTCTCCAACTGACTGAGCCCGAGTTTCTCGATGGCTCTCTCAACGAGCTTCTTTTCGTTTTGCTCTCCCTGGGAGTAGAACCTGCCGGCAACGAGCAGGGCTTCACGCGGCGTCAATCCCACAATCTCACTCCCCGTCACCTCAACGCCAAGTGACTTAGCCTGCTTTCGCACTTCTTCAAAGGCTGCGTGAGGCGGAGTCACTTCACAATCGACCAGATTGATTGAAACCTGGGCAATGTTGAATCGCTCCAGGAACACCCCCATGGCCTTGACTGCCTTCAACGTGCCGGGAATCTTGATCGTGTTTCCGCGCTCATCCTTGACTGTGTTTCCTTCCGCATCTTTCTTCGGCCTCCCCGCTTCCCGGATCCGCAAGGCAATCTCATGAGCAATCCTGGGGTCGGCGGTGTTCAGGTTTACGTTGTATGCAATGAGGAACTTCCGTGCCCCGGTCACCGTTGCGCCCGATTTCGGGTGAAACTCCGCTTTGCCAAAATCGGGCTTCCAGGCCGGATCGGCGAGCTTGTCCGCCAGTCCCTCATACTCGCCTTTCCGGATGTCGGCAAGATTACGTCGCTCGGGACGCGTTGCCGCGTACTCGTAGAGGTAGATCGGAATCCCGAGTTCCTTCGCGACCCGTTCTCCGTATCTTCGCGCGAGCACAACGCATTCATCCATCGAAATGTCGGAGATCGGGATGAACGGAACGACGTCGGTTGCGCCGATTCTTGGGTGCTCCCCTTTATGGGTCTGCATGTCAATGAGTTCCGCCGCGGTCTTTGTAGCCTGAAACGCGGCTTCCACGACACCATCCGGCGAGCCGACAAATGTTACAACGCTGCGATGGTAATCCTTGTCTGGCTCAATGCCGAGCAATCTGACGCCTGAAACGGCCCGGATTGTGGCTCCGATGGCATCAAGGGTTGCTTGATTTCTCCCTTCGCTGAAATTTGGAACGCATTCGACCAAAGGCTTCATCAGAATTCGAGTATAACCCCGTGTTTAATGATGAGGGAAACGTGATTGGTGCCGAAATGATAGATAAGATAACGATAATTCGGTACATCATACAAAACAATATCGGCCTTCTTGCCGATTTCGATGCTTCCGTAGTTGTCGGACAGATCGAGCGCCGCGGCGCCGTTGATCGTCGATGCGCTGATAGCTTCTTCGGGTGTCATGCCCATGTGCGTGCATGCGATGGTCATCATGAGGGGCATGCTGAAGGACATACATGAGCCGGGATTGAAATCGCTGGCCAGAGCAACCGGGACGCCGGCATCGATAAGTTTCCGCGCAGGCGCGTAGCCATGGTTGAGAAAAAACGAGACGCCGGGAAGAAGGGTCGCCACCGTGCCTGCATTCTTCAGCAACGCGATTCCGTCGGAGTCAATGTGCTCAAGATGATCCGCAGACGCTGCGCGCAGCTCCGCCGCCAGGACAGAGCCTCCCGATGCCGCCAGTTCGTCGGCATGTACCTTGAGTTTTATCCCGAGCTCATGGGCCCGAAGAAGGATGCGGCGGGATTGATCAACAGAAAAATATCCGGACTCACAGAAGACGTCGCAAAACTGTGCCAACCGGCGTTTGGCCACATACGGCAGCATGCGATCACAGACAAGATCAACGTAGGAATCTCTGGAATCCCTGAATTCCGGAGGAAACGCGTGGGCGCCGAGGAACGTTGCGACAACCGTCGAGTACTGCTCTTCGGAGAGTTCGTGAATGCATTCGAGCATTTTGACTTCCGAGTCGGGATCAAGGCCGTAGCCTGATTTGATCTCGACTGTTGTGGTACCCTGCTGAAGCATCGCGTCCAGCCGTCCTTGCGCAAGCCGCTTAAGATCGCGCTTCGTTGCCTGCCTTGTTGCGTGAACGGTGCTCAGAATTCCGCCTCCCTGTTCTGCTATTTGCTGATAGGTTTTTCCTCCAGCCCTCATTGCAAACTCGTACTCGCGGCTCCCGGCAAAGACGAGGTGCGTGTGGGAATCGACAAAGCCGGGAAGAGCAATTTTCCCGGAAGCATCAATGACCGTTATGTCCTCTTTGAGTCCAGGAGGTGCATCGCCCTGTGTGCCGATCCATCGAAAGACTCCGTTTTCGATGAGCACCGAGGCATTCTCCATGACGCCGAGTTCTCTCTGAGCGCCCCCCGCTTTCACGCGATCGCCGCCGGTGCCGACGGTAACAAGCTGGCTGATATTCTTAAGCAGCAGTTGATGCACGTGTGAGATTCCTTGCTTCAACGGTGAACCAGGCGCCCCGTATTCCAAGGTGAGACATCGCATCGTCCATCGAACGAAAGAGCTCTGCCATTCGATACTTCAACCGTTGCGGAAACCGGAGTTTCGGGGCAAGATAGAACCAGAACGGCAACATGGTCGAGAACCTGGTCACGTCGAACATTTCGTGCAAGAGACGGGGAAGGGAGGATTGTGAGATTTCCTCGAATGGAGACTCAGAGTGAAGCGTGGCTGTTTCGCCCCGTTCAATGGCCTCGCGTTTCTCGCTTTCCGTAGCCAGGAATCGCGCGAGACGGCCACGAAGCATCCATTTGTCACGGTACGGCTTGTATGTGGGCAGGATGGCATAGAGGAACGCAGCCGCGAGCTTCCGTACGCGGCCCATCCCGGAATAATCCATAACAAGAAGCCTCCCGTCGCGTCCTAATGCAATGCGAACCTGATTGAGCAAATGGTCGAGATTCAGAACGTGATGGAGGGAGTCGTGGGCCAGAATGCAGGAATAGCGGTTCGGTTCGAGGACCACGGTGTTGAGATCGGCTGTCTGAAATGTTACGCGTTGGCCAAGGCCTTCGGTCTGTGCCTTCAGGGTTGCCCGCCGTATGCGGTCGGGACTCAGGTCAATTCCCGTCACTGTGCATCCCCGGCGCGTGAGCTCAAGGGCAAGCGTGCCTTCTCCGCATCCAAGCTCCAGCACATCGGGACCGCACAGAACCGCGCGCTCGACAAGCCAGCGGTACTCAGCACCGAAAAAGAGCTCGAAGAGTTGTGGATCATGCCAGAGTTGAGGTGTGCGCGGGTCGGGATGAACATGATCCCAGTAGCGGGCTTCCCGGAGGATGAAGGACGCATCGATGGAATGGTGTGGAGTGTGGGGATTCTGTGTCTGTGTTCTCGTGTAACCGCTGCAGATATGCACGGGCAGGCGTGGATACCGTGGGAAGTTGGGATCTGTGGCCGAAAGCTCGCAAAGCACGAATACGCTTCCACGGCCTGAATGCACGGTGCGCATATAACGGCACGAAGCACATAAACCTGTCGACTCGACTGTTAACTCTGGGGTGTACTTTGAATCAGGAATCATGCAGATTCTTCAGTTCCCGCCCATCGGAATCTTCACATCCCATCGGCGCGCGTTTTCCAGCGCCCTTTTGTACCCTGCATCGGCGTGACGGATAATCCCCATGCCGGGATCGTAGGTAAGAACGCGGTGAATCCGTTCCTCGGCTTCCCTTGTGCCGTCACACACGACTACCATCCCCGCATGGATCGAGAGCCCGATCCCCACGCCTCCGCCATGGTGTACACTCACCCAGCTCGCCCCTCCTACCGCGTTCAGCAATGCATTCAGAATCGGCCAGTCCGCAATTGCGTCACTGCCGTCCATCATGTTTTCCGTTTCACGGTTTGGCGAAGCAACGCTTCCGCAGTCCAAATGGTCCCGTCCGATTACGATGGGGGCCCTCACCTCGCCCCGGGCAACAAGATCGTTGAAGATCTTTCCCATCCTTGCCCGTTCTCCATAGCCAAGCCAGCAAATCCTCGCAGGAAGTCCCTGAAACGCCACCTGCGCCTGTGCCTTTTCAATCCACGTGCACAACGGCTTGTTGTCTGGAAATGTTTCCATCACCGCCCGGTCTGTCCGGTAGATATCCTCCGGATCGCCTGAGAGAGCGACCCAGCGGAACGGGCCCTTGCCGTCGCAGAAAAGCGGACGGATGAACTCGGGTACAAAACCTGGAATATCGAACGCGTTTCTGACTCCCGCCGAGACAGCTTCACCGCGGATATTGTTGCCGTAGTCGAACACGACGGCGTCCTTCTTCTTCAGTTTAAGCAGTCCCCGAACGTGGTCGGCAATTGAGGCCTGGGCAAGAGCGACATAGCGGGCAGGATTTTTTTTCCGCAACTCCAAAGCTTTCGCGTAAGGAATTCCCGCGGGCACATACCCGTTCAACGTGTCGTGTGCGGACGTTTGATCGGTAACGATATCCGGAATGAATTTTCCGGCGGCGATTTTTGGAATCACATCTGCAGCGTTCCCAAGGAGGCCGACGGAAAGTGGTACCTTCTTTGCGCATGCAGCGCGGATTTGTGCAAGTGCATCATCAAGATCTTCGGTCATCGTGTCAAGATAACTCGTTTCGAGGCGCCTCTGAATGCGATGACGGTCCACTTCGACGATAAGACAGGCAGCGCCGTTCATGGTGGCAGCCAGCGGCTGAGCCCCGCCCATTCCTCCGAGTCCGGCCGTCAAAAGAAATTTCCCGGCCAGCGATCCCCTGAAGTACTTTGCTGCACAAGCCGCAAAGGTTTCATACGTGCCCTGGAGGATTCCCTGTGTGCCGATGTAGATCCAGCTTCCCGCGGTCATCTGGCCGTACATGGTAAGGCCGAGGCCTTCGAGCCTCCGGAATTCATCCCAGGTTGCCCATTTCGGTACCAGCATGGCATTGCTGATAAGCACCCTGGGAGCGTTCGCGTGCGTGCGGAAGATTCCAACCGGTTTGCCCGATTGGACGAGCAGAGTTTCGTTGTTTTCCAGATGCTGAAGGCTTGAGACGATCGCATCGTAGCACTCCCAGTTCCGCGCGGCCTTTCCTGTGCCTCCATAGACAATCAGCTCTCCGGGTTTTTCGGCCACCGCGGGGTCGAGATTGTTCATCAGCATCCTGAGTGCCGCTTCCTGGATCCACCCGCGGCAATGAAGTTCGGTACCACGGGGGGCGTGAATGAGACGTTGGGGTTTTTTAACCATAGGATAGTCTGGAGTGGTTCCAGGTTCAAAGTTCAAAGTTCTCCGCCGACCTGTCCGCCATCTTTGTGGCGGAAGGCGCCCGCCAGCGGTCGGGCTGGGATCCGCCTCAGGCGGAAAGGTTCAGGACGAAGCCAACGTGAAACCTGAAACCTTAAACCTGAGACTAAAAGTTTTTCATGGTTTGAACGCGATTGCCGCGATTTCAATAATCGCGCCTCGGGGCAAATTTGAAACTTCCACGGTCGTTCTGGCCGGGTACGCGGACTCGGAAAAATATCCTCCATACGTAAGGTTCATGTCCTGAAAGTCGTTCATATCCTTCAGGTAAATCGTGCACTGAATGACATGGCTTGAGTCGTATCCGGCCTTCTGCAGGATCGCATTGAGGTTTCGAAGAGCTTGGTCCGTCTGGCTTCTGATGTCGCGTCCGGCCAAGGTCTGTGTATCCGGATTAAGGCCGATCTGGCCGGAAACGAACAGGAATGAACCAACCCGTACTGCCGGTGAATACGGTCCAATCGGTGTGCCTTCCTGGATAACGGATGTTGTGGAAGCCCGGGCCATTTCGTCTCTGACCAGTGAGCGAATGTCATCCTCGGATTTTCCGCATCCTGCCACCATGAGCAATGCAACCAGGGCAATCGCTTTCATGACGCTCTTCCTTCCTGATCGTTGTGACGAACAGATTTCACATTTTGTAGCCGATTTTTCGAAGCAATTCCTTCCGTGCGGTAATGTCCTTTTCTGTTTCAATGCCTTTGCTCTTAAATCCATCCACCACACCCAGAATGCCTCGTCCCTGATCAGTTTCTGCGACAATCACATCGACGGGATTCGCCGTTGCGCAGAAAATGTGACAAACTTCCGCAACGTTCTTCACCGCGTTGAGAATGCTGACAGGGAAGCCCCCTTCGAGAAAGATCAGGAAACAATGTCCGCAGGAGAGCTTCATGGCGTGCGAGGTGGCGAGTTCGACAAGAGCCTCGTCATTTCCGGTCCATCGCACCAGAGAGGGACCCGAGGCCTCGCAGAATGCCAGTCCGAACCTGATGGACGGATTGGTCTGGACGATGGCCTCGTAGAGATCTTCCACGGTCTTTATGAAATGGCTTTGGCCGATAATGAGATTGGTCGATTCGGGTTTTTGGATGGGGATTGTCAGAAGGTTCATGAGGGTCCTCCGGAGCGCGGATGAGGAAACATAGACACTTATTGGAACAAAATCATCAGGAAAGACCTCGGGAAAGCAGGAATGAATCTTCGGGACCCCGTGAGAATCGCTATCGCATAGACTCCATATGCGCAACTGTTAGGAGCCAGGAAAGTACCGCCTGTCCTTTCTTGACGGGGAAGGGGGTTTCGACGTGGGCGAGGGAGGCTTTCTTCATTTCCACGCGGAAGTGATCATCGCCGCCGGTAAGGACAGAAATGGCGCTGCTGAGCTGGGGTTCGTGCCCGACGAGGAGAAGGGAGCGAGCCCGCTGTGTGTTAATGAACGCAAAGAGCTCGCGCACCGCGGAACCGGCAATGAGTGCATCGGTCGTGATAATAGCCGGCAGGTCGAGAGACGCGCGAATGATTTCAGCCGTTTCGCGGGCGCGGATAAGAGGACTTGAAAGAATAAGCTCGATCTCGGTACGCGAAGACCGCAAAAAATGCGCCACGAAATGAATATGCTTCTTTCCCGCCTCGCTCAGAGGCCGTTGAGTATCGTGGAAGTGCGGTGATTCTACCGCATCACCATGGCGGAGGAAATACATGTTCATGAAGGGTCGGGGGTGATTTTCAATTTCCAATTGCCAATTGAAAATTGAAAATGCCCCTGCTATTCCTTGGTTAAATTATATTGTTGAATCTTCGTGTACAGCGTCTTCAGACTGATGCCAAGGATGTTTGCGGCGAGGTTCTTGTTCCAGTGTACGCTGTCCAGGACACCTTTCATGTGCACCTTCTCCACTTCACGAAACGGCACCGCTGAGCCGAGCAGGGAATCCTTCTTGTGTTCCAGGGGATGCATGCCGATAGGCAGCGCAAGATCATCTTGCTTGATAACCGAACCCTGTGCAAGGATTGCCGCCCGTTCAACCACATTCTCCAACTCCCTCACGTTACCGGGCCAGTGATATGCCATCAGTACGTCCATCGCTTTCGTATCGATTGTCCGGGGTTCCCGCGTGCGTAACTTGTTCTTCAAGAAATACTCTACAAGAAGCGGAATGTCTTCCTTGCGATCCTTGAGCGGCGGCAGGTGGAGCGTGATCACGTTGATACGGTACAGAAGGTCCTCCCGGAACCCTCCCGCGGCCACTTCCTTCCTTAGATCCTTGTTCGTTGCGGAAATGACGCGCACGTCCGCCCTGAGATTCTTGTTCCCGCCCACTCTGCGGAATTCCCCTGTCTGGAGGAATCGGA
>JACQPU010000036.1 GCA_016207365.1 Ignavibacteriales bacterium
AATCCATAGTTGATCTCGGCCTTCCTGAGGATAGCCTTGTTGTTCTGATTGCACGCGGAGAGCGCTACATTGTCCCGAGCGGAAGTTCTATTCTCGAGGGCGGGGACATTCTGCTTGTTCTTGTAAACTCAAAAAATCTTCCTGTCATTCGGGAAACCCTCTCCAAACAGAAACGCGAATGAGAGCCGACATTTCCGTGTGTGGGCGTCAATTGGTTTTTGCCCGACTTTTTCGGTACCTTTGCCGGTCAGATATCCCTGATTGGCGTCGTGATATCCACTCCTAAAAAAATCCTCCAGATTTCCGCGCTGGTATTATTCATCCTTTGTGCAGGAGTTGTCGGCTATCGACTCCTTGAAGGATGGAGTTGGTTCGACGCCCTTTATATGACCGTGATCACCCTTGCAACCGTCGGCTATGGAGAAACACATCCGCTCTCACCCGCCGGGAGGGTCTTTACCGTGTTCCTCATCTTTGGCGGAATGGGTATCCTCTTATATGGCGTTACGGAGATGACCGCATTTCTCGTTGAGGGAGAAATGACGGGATTCCTCAGGAGACGAAGAATGAAAAAGAAAATCGGCAGGCTTGCCCATCACTACATACTCTGTGGATGGGGGCTCAAGGGACAGCATGTCTATGATGAGCTCGTCCGCACTGGTCGCACCTGCGTTGTTGTGGAAAAAGAACCGAGCAAGATTGACCAGTTGAATGATCAGGAGGCCTATGTTGTGGAAGGTGACTCGACAAATGACGAGGTGCTGAAAGCGGCGGGGATTGCGCGGGCCGCGGGACTTGTGACGACGCTTCCAACCGACAAGGACAACCTCTTTGTGGTGATTACAGCCAGGGGGTTGAACCCGGCCCTGAGAATAGTGGCGAAGATTGACGATCTGGCGAGCAAAGCGAAATTCCTTCGAAGCGGCGCCGATGCCGTTGTTTCCAGCAATCTCATTGGTGGGCTCCGTCTTGCCTCGGAACTCGTCCGACCCGACGCTGTGAATTTTCTTGATACTATGTTGCGGGATAACTCAACGCTGAGGGTGGAGGATATCAAAGTTGGCCCGCGGACGGGCTATCTGAACAAGCCACTTGGGGAGTGCAAAGGGCTGAACGATTCAAGGACCCTGGTGTTTTCCATGAAGCGTGAAGGCCGGTTCGTTTTTAATCCGGATCCGGAGACCCGAATTCAGGTCGGTGACAGCCTTGTGGTCATCGGATTCCCCGAGAACATCGTATCACTGCGACGTCAGCTGGATGATACTGACCGGCAATGAAAATTCGACACAGAGTCGCTTTCAAGGACTGTCTGAAACAGATTCATACCCTGCAGGACGGAACAATTGATCTGATTGTCACTGATCCGCCCTATGGCCAGGATTATTCAACGGGTCGTCGTCAGCAGACTATGCGATCGACAACGCGCATTGCGAATGATGACGGAACGCTCGATATCGGAAAGCTCCTCTGGGAATTTGATCGGGTCACGGCACCTCACAGCCATTGCTACATATTTACAAGCTGGAAAACCGTCGATGAATGGAAGCGCGAGTTTGAAAGGTTTTTTGTGTTGAAGAACATTCTGATCTGGTCAAAGGACAACCATACCGCGGGGGATCTCCATTGGAGCTATGCCCAGTCGTATGAAATGATCTTATTCGGAATGAAAGGGAGAAAAAAGCTGAAAGGCACGAGGGATCGGGATAGCGTGTACATTCCCAAGATCAAATCGCACAAGCAGGTTCATCTTCTGCAGAAACCGGAGAGACTGATCGAGTATCTTATCACGAAATCAACCGGACCGAACGAGGTTGTTCTTGATCCGTTTGCAGGATCCGGGACCGTTGGGGCATGCTGCGCCCGTCTTCTTCGAAACAGCATTCAATTTGAAATTGATCTGCGGTACGAGCGACCTCTTCTGGCGAGGCTGCGGGCGGCAATTGGCGCTTCGGAAATTGAGCAGGAGATCGAAGTACAATAAAAAAGGCGGCCCGGGCCGCCTCATGAAGCACTACCTCCCCCGTTTATTTACATCGCTGTTTCTGCAACACTCCGGATCATAATCCCGTTTACGCCGCCCTTTACCCTGATATAACCCTTTGCTTCGACATTCTTGCCGATGAAATCCATGAGAAGATGATTCGGGCTCTTCTTGTGATCGTCGGGCAGAAGTGAAACATAGAGCTTGCCGTCAGCGGCGAGTATGCCAAGTGCGCCGCCGGCTTTTGCGCACGCGGTAGCACAGGCAATGTGACCCGGTCCACGTGCTTCACTCGCCAGGTAGCATGCGACATCGACAACCTCTCCCTTCACGGTAGCCTCCTTGGACGTCTTGCCGTCCTGTGCATTCCCCATGGCAAAAAGGAAAGCTAGCATCAACGGTAGGACACCTGTGAATCTCATACGAACCTCCTTCAGTAATGGTGAGCATTCTTAAAACCCCGGCAGCGTTCCATCGGTTCCCGCAAAATCATACTGCGGCGTCTACAGCGCTTTTTTTGGTCATCCTATTGCGTTCATTATGATCAAGGTATTTCTTGCGCAGGCGGATGGATTTGGGCGTGATTTCTACAAATTCGTGATCTCCGATCCACTCGATGGCTTGTTCAAGTGTTGGAAGCCGTGGGGGTTCAAGCCTGATGGCCTCATCGGATCCGGATGCGCGGATGTTCGTAAGCTGTTTGGTCTTGCACACATTGACCACCATGTCCTGCTCGCGGGAGTTTTCTCCGACAATCATGCCTGCATACACGCGGGTCCCCGGTTCGATGAAAAACGTACTGCGCTCCTGCAATTTCCACATGGCGTAAGCAACTGCTGTACCTTCTTCCAGTGAGATGAGGGCCCCGCGCGATCGGTGCGTCAGGTCACCTTTGTAGGGTTCGTAGCCATGAAAATTGTGGTGGAGAATGCCAGTTCCCCGAGTCTGTGTCATGAATTCAGAACGAAACCCAATGAGTCCGCGGGCAGGCACAATGAATTCCAGCCGTGTGTTGCCCTGAATCTGGATCATGTTCTTGAGTCCGCCTTTTCTCCTGCCGAGGTTTTCGATGACGGCGCCAACATGCTCATCGGGTACATCAATGATTACATGTTCCATCGGCTCGCAGAGTACGTCGTCGATGCGCCTGAATATCACCTCCGGCCGGGACACCTGAAACTCGTATCCCTCTCTCCGCATGGTTTCAATAAGGATAGCCAAATGAAGTTCACCGCGGCCGCTCACTTTGAACACGTCGGGGGAGTCCGTTAATTCAACGCGCAGGCTCACGTTGGACCGAAGCTCCCGGGCAAGACGCTCACCAAGATTTCGTGTGGTGACATATTTCCCCTCCTGACCGGCGAAGGGAGAGTTGTTTACCATGAAATTCATTGACAGAGTCGGCTCCTCTATGGAGACGAACGGCAGCGGTGAAGGATCAGCAGCATCTGCGATGGTTTCGCCGATATCGACATCTTCCATGCCTGCAAGGGCGATGATGTCCCCAGCGGAGGCTTCCTGCACCTCGACACGTTTGAGCCCCTCGAACGAATAAATCTTGGTGACGCGTGCGTCTTCGACCGAGCCGTCGAGATGAACCACTTTCATGGATGACCCCTCGTGAATCGTTCCGCGGACGATCCGTCCAATTCCAAGCCTGCCCAGATAGTCGCTGTAGTCGATGGTAGTGACAAGCATCCGGAAGGGTAGGGCTGGGTCACCGGGCGGGGGCGGGACGCGATTAACAATAGCCTCGAACAATGGCTCCAGGTTCCGGCTATCTTCCTCAAGTTCCCGTCTTGCGATCCCCTGTTTCGCGATGGTGTAGACGGTGGGGAAATCAAGTTGTCGGTCGTGGGCGCCGAGAGAAAGAAAAAGCTCGAACACTTCGTCCAGAACCTTATGAGGACGCGCATCTTTCCGATCGATCTTGTTGATGACGACGACGGGCTGGAGATTCAGGTCGAGCGATTTTTTGAGAACAAATTTCGTCCCCGGCAGGGGGCCTTCCGCAGCATCGACCAGAAGCAGCACGCCGTCCACCATTTTCAACGTGCGTTCAACCTCACCGGCAAAATCGGTATGGCCGGGAGTGTCGACGATGTTGATCTTGATTTTCTGCGTGCTTTCCGGAGGCTGATAAAATACGGCGGTGTTTTTGGCAAGGATTGTGATTCCGCGTTCGCGCTCGAGCTCATTCGAATCCATCACTCTACTGACAACCTCCTGATTTGCACGGAATGTGCCGGTTTGGCGCAGCATGTGGTCCACGAGGGTCGTCTTTCCGTGGTCAACGTGCGCGATAATGGCAATATTCCTGATGTCGAGGCGAGGTTTCAATTGCGAAGAATAGTATAGTAAAGACGATGAGTCGCGGCCTGTGCCAGTCCGTCGATTTGCGTCAATCCGCGTGAACAAAAAATGCCCCGGAACACTCCGGGGCATCCACAATATACAACAAATTGTCCGAACTTCAAACAGCGGTTAAATCACAATCATCACCCCGGCACTCAGGGTTTTGTACTTGCCGAGATTCATGTCAACATTAACGTTGACAAGAAGGATTTTGATGGAAGCGCCGAGGATAATTCTGGATGAGTTTTCACCCTTGGCTTCAAATTCGATGCGTTCAGCGCTCGGTCCCGTGGGAGTATCGATCTCGTAGTCGTAGGTCCACTTTAACGTTGAACTTTCCAGCATGAAGCCCGCATACGGTGTGAGGTTCAGAAATCCCCAGCCCAGGCGAATACTGGCGTTCACGCCGTACGTCGTGGCTGTGGCATCCATGATGCTACCTATCTTCATGTTTTGTGTGAAAAATGCCGCGGCGATTTCGAAAGGAAGTGCGTCTTCCCCGCCAAACCACACCATCGGGTTATGCTGTACACCGAACCCGAAGTATTTGAATTTGCCGATTTCCTCACTGATCTGGATTTCCGGGAAGTAGCGGAAGGTAAACTGGCTTCCAAGGAGCGTGCCTACCGTTGCCTGGAATGACGCCAGTGGAACAAAGTTGGCGTTTTCCAGCAGGCCCGTGACCGGGAGCGTGAACTGCTTGGACGGAAGACTGTAGGTTGAACCATTGACTGGAATGACCTTTCCGGGAAAGGCAATTTGAAGGCTGTCTGTCTTTGAACCCACGATGGTAGGACCAGAGAAATTCACGCCGAATTCCTGCGATAGGATCGCGTCACGAATTGCCGCCTGAGTTTGCGGCGCTCCGCCTTGATTGACAGCCTGAGCAGCCAGCTGATCTGCCTGACTGTACGTGAAACGGAATGCGCCATCGGAGGTGAACTTCCGGTGCGTATCGTTCATGATTGTGCCCATTGCAACAACGCCGAACTCCAGATCAAATCCGAACATTGTCGCCCAAGGAGCGCGGTGAAACCATCCCGAATTTAAATCAGCTCCGAATCCCGAAACAACAGGCGAGATGTACGACCTCGCAGCGTCCTGTGCAAGCTTTCCGAGCGTTTCTTCCAAGCCGCTATCTTCTTCATCCTGTTCAGTTGTTTGTGCAATCGCGTGGATTGAAGGAATAGCAAGCGCAATGACGAGTACAAAACTGAAAAATCGATTCATGAACCCTCCCTGAGAACAGTGTGACTCAAGCGAAAGTATACCGAAACAACACCGCGGAATCAAGCAGGAACGGCGGGATGTGAGGCAGGACACGCGAGCGCACGCGGTGGAGAACGCCGCGCTGCGAATGGTTTCCTCCCAGGAACACACCCATCAACGCGGCACCTCACACCGCAATTTCTTGGACCGACAAAGTGTAGCTCTCTTACTCGGGAGAATCAAGGATAAATTCTTACGTATTACGCAAATTTTTGCTTCTCCCGCATCTGCTTTGTACCTTTCATAACCCTTCCGTTCCTTCCATTTCCGGGAATGGAGGGGATTGGTGTTTTCTGTTCCGGTGATTCCTGATGCATGATCTCCTTGATACAAAACTGTCTCCTTCTGAGCCATTCAGACAACTCAGTCATTCTCTCCATTCCCTCACGCCCGGCCGCCCACTTCAAATTACCGGTCTCAGTGGCTCACTCCTCGCCTTAGCCGTGAGTTTTCTCGCCCGGGCTGACAACCGGCAGATTCTTGTCGTCTCACCCGGACGGGATGAAGCAGAAAAGCTCCGCGATGATTGCATTGCGGCAGGGGCGGGAACTGTCGGACTGTACATCCACGCTCATCATCACTCTTCGACTGCATTTGACATGACAGCCCCGGTCATGAGCATAGAAGCCCTCAGAATGCTGGTTAGTAATGAACCGATCGTTCTCTCCGCTTCCCTTGAGGCAGCCGTCAGTCGAGTTCCCAGCGTTGCGGAATTCACTCGCCGGTGCATCCGGCTCGAAGGGGGAAAGGAGTCTTCTTTTCAGAATCTCCTTGACAACCTTGCCCACATGGGATTTGAGCGGAAGGACTTTGTGGAGGAGTACGGAGATTTTGCTGTTCGCGGTGGGATCCTGGACGTGTTCCCTTTTGCCGGCGAACATCCTGTCCGAATTGAATTCTGGGGGGATACCATCGATTCCATCAGGGAGTTTGATGTTCGTTCTCAACGGTCCATCCGCGAGCTTGGCACTGCGACCATCGTCGCCGATATGTTTCAAAACGGTCAGGAATCACCCGAAACGGTGGTTCTGGACTATCTTCAGCCGGAATCCGTGATTGTGCTCGATGAGCCGGTGCGTCTCCGGCAGGAAGCCGATGAACTGTTGAGGGAAGGCGTTACGAATCTTCTGGGCGTGGAAGAGTTCGAACAACGCATGGCTCCCTTCAAGACCATCGTGCATGCGCGTCTGGAAACCGGCAAGGCTGAAATTGATTTCCGAAGTTCCCCCCAGCCATCCCTCAACGGCAGCATCCGGCTTCTCGCCGAGGAGCTTCGCCGTCGACACAACGAAGGTTTCAACATCGTCCTCGCCAGCGATACACCCGAAGAACAAGATCGGCTGAAGCAGCTTCTCGAGGAGGAATGGGAACGCACGGGGGACGGCGCGGTACCGGTTAGATTCGTGCCCGACGCCGTACATGAGGGCTTTGTTTTCGCCCCTGCAACCTTGGCGCTCTTTACGGAACATGAGGTCTTTGGACGTCTGAAACGGAGGGGCACGGCGCGACGAATGCGGTTCAAAGGGCTTAGCCATCGTGAGCTTTCACGCCTTGTGAAAGGCGACATCGTTGTACAT
>JACQPU010000039.1 GCA_016207365.1 Ignavibacteriales bacterium
ATCTTCGCGCGGTCGGCGTCGGGGTGGAATCGTATCCTGTTCTTCAGCTTCACGGGCACCGAGCAATTCATTCTGTACGTTCTCGATGAACCCATCGATCATTGACTCGAGGCGCTGTCCGAAGGTGTCGTGGCGGTCTTCGGATTTTGTGTTGGCCTGCCGGGTTTGAGAAAACAATGAGGTCGTCGAGATGAGGAGAATAAGAATCGTTCTTGCAATGTATTGCATAACTGAGGGAGATCGGTTGTTCGTCTCAAAAATACGGTTCTTTTTCGAAAAAAGTTTCGGTTTTCACTTGTTGGGTCGCTTTCCTTCATTCGAAGCGCCAAATTTAGTATATTGGAGGCCGATTTTCGGAGACCAAGATATGCGTCTGGCAGTCAACATTGATCATGTTGCCACCCTGAGGAATGCACGAGGCGGTAACGAACCGGATCCGGTCACGGCGGCGCAAGTGGCGGAGCTGGCGGGGGCCGAGGGGATCGTTTGCCATTTGAGGGAAGATCGGCGGCACATCAGGGACAGGGATCTGCGGCTCCTCCGAAGTGTTGTGAAGACCAAGTTGGATCTTGAAATGGGGGCGGCGGAGGAGATCATCGGCATTGCACTTGATGTTGTGCCGGATCTTGTGACGCTTGTACCCGAGCGGCGGCAAGAGCTGACAACGGAAGGGGGACTTGATGTTGCCGGACAAAAAGAGTTCCTAAAAGACGTTGTAAAGCAATTTCACGGAAAGAAAATCCGCGTGAGTTTGTTCGTGGATCCTGTGCCGATGCAGATTGAAGCTGCGAGAGGGGTCGGGGCGGACGTTGTGGAGCTTCATACGGGCGAGTATGCGAATGCGCGGAAGGAACGCGATATCCAGGAATGCCTGGTGGCACTTGAGCAGGCCGCGAAGCTCGGGAAGTCTCTGGGTCTTGGCGTGAACGCGGGGCATGGACTGAATTATATGAACACAGGGCCTGTGGCTTCCATTACAGAAATCGATGAGCTCAGCATTGGTCATGCGGTCATTACACGGGCAATCTTTGTAGGTATTGAACGGGCTGTTCGTGAAATGCTGGTCCTTGTGAAAGGGGTTCCTAAGGGATCAGAATGATGATACCGCTGAATAATAAACGCTAGAAAAGAACGAATACTTAACGTAATGAAATCGAAATGGACATTGCGGCGGCAATAATTTTTGTCGGTCTTCTTGTTTTTTTGGCTCATTTCTTTGTAGCGCTTTTTGAGCGGACGCGTGTGCCGGATGTCCTGATGTTGATTGGAATCGGGCTCATCCTCGGTCCAGGCCTGAAGGTTGTCACACCATCGGATTTTGGCAGGGTGGGGCCCGTTTTCGTCACTATTGCTCTTGTCATTATTTTGTTTGAGAGTGGGACGCGACTCAGCACTGGAATTCTGAAACAATCTTGGCGGAAGACACTCCAACTTTCCGTTGGGGGTTTCCTGGCGAGCGCAGTTGCCGTCGGATTCATCATTCTCTACACAACCCCCTTTGGACCGATCCGTTCCTTTCTCCTGGGTTCGATTGTCGGTGGAACTGCCTCGGCCGTTGTCGTTCCCATGGTGCAACAATTGAAAATGACGGAGCAATCCAAGACTGTTCTGGTGCTTGAATCTGTCATCACGGACGTTCTTTGCATTGTGGTCGCACTTGCTTTTTTTCAGGCATATCTTTTAGGCGAGTTGCGTATTGGTGTCATGCTGGGTCAGACCATCGCGTCTTTTCTGCTTGCAGCCGGTTTTGGGATGTGTGCCGCTTTTGCATGGTCGATTACTCTGCATAAGATTCGCACGCTCCAGAACTCACTCCTTACGACCCCGGCGTTTGTGTTCATGCTCTACGGAATTGTGGAATTGCTGGGTTACAGTGGCGGCATTGCGGCGCTAGCCTTTGGTTTTGCAATTGGAAACACGCAATTGTTTGCTATGAGGATCATTAAGAAATATGTTCCGACCGAACCGATTTCATTGAATCAAACGGAAAAAATTCTTTTTGCAGAACTCGTTTTTATCTTAAAGACTTTCTTCTTTGTGTACATAGGACTTTCGGTGCAGCTTGCCGATTACAACTCAATCCTTTATGGATTTCTGCTGACCATTGTGATGTATTTATTGAGAATCATTGTTGTCGGAATCGCTATTGATCGCACGACGACGTCATCAGATGCGTCGTTCATAGCCGTGATGATTCCCAAAGGGCTCGCCGCGGCCGTCTTGGGGTCGTACGCTGTGCAAATCGGATTGGGGGGCGGTGAATTCATTCAGAATGTCAGCTACGCAATTGTTCTCTTCTCGATCGTCATCAATTCAATTCTTATCTTTCTGCTTGAGCGGACGCCGTTACGCACAACCTACCTGTGGTTATTCAAAGCATATCCCTCGGATCATCCGAGAGCTGCGGCAGGGAAGTGAAAAGCAGAAGGGCGGAGGCCAGCAACGGTTGTTGGCCTGTTCATTAAAACATCCCGGAAGCTTGCATCTCTCTCTGGAAATCCTTACAGTATAAATGAGAGAACGAGTCGGTGGAAGAAGGGTTTGTGCCTGCAGAACAGGTGTGGTGCCGCTTCCAGATGCCCGGCCATTGATCGGGCGGGGTGATTGAGCCTCATCGGTGTGCTCTTGAACCGTCGGTGACCGCTTTCCATTCTCTCCTGCCGCACGTCGGAGGTGTGACGTATTCCCCTCCCGAGCCTCCCCGGATCTTCTGCAACACAATCGCACCCAAGGAATATTCGATGGACATTCTGGATCAATTGTATTTCGGCAATTCTTTGCGACAATGGCTTATTGCCCTTGGCGTCGTGGTGGCGACGCTTGTGGTTTTGAAGCTCCTGCGTGGTTTCTTGATCCGTCGGCTGGCCAGACTGGCCGAGAAAACCGCCACCCAGATTGATGACTTTCTTGTCGATGTTCTCCGTAAAACCCGCCGTTTCTTCGTAATCGTTCTTTCGGTGTATGCCGGTACCCAGACACTTACGCTCCCCGGATCAGTGGGGCGCTTCTTGGACATTATTGTTGTCATCGTCCTTCTGCTCCAGGTGGGGTTCTGGGGGAATGCGGTGATAACCTTCTGGGTTGGCCGGATGGTCAAAAGCCGGTTGAGCACAGACGGTGCCTCGGCAACAACGGTGACGGCATTGGGCTTTTTAGGGCGCGTGGTTCTCTGGTCTGTTGTCCTCTTAGTAGCGCTGGACAATGTTGGCGTTAATATCACTGGTCTTGCAACCGGGCTGGGTATCGGCGGAATCGCCATTGCGCTCGCCATGCAGAATATTCTCGGCGACCTTTTTGCTTCTCTTTCCATCGTCCTAGACAAGCCTTTTGTGATCGGTGATTTCATCATCGTTGACCATTTCATGGGTACCGTTGAACATATTGGTCTGAAAACGACGCGCGTTCGCAGTCTTTCCGGTGAACAGCTCGTTTTTTCCAACACGGACCTGCTGAAGAGCCGCATCCGCAATTATAAGAGAATGTTTGAAAGACGTGTTGTATTCAGCGTGGGAATCACGTACCAGACTCCTCTTGAAAAGGTGGAACTGGCGCGAACCATCATTAGACAAAGTATTGACCGACAGAACGTCGCGCGCTTTGACCGCGCTCATTTTAAAGAGTTCGGTGATTCTTCGCTTGTGTACGAGGCCGTGTATTTTGTGAAGTCTCCCGAATTCGGCGTATACATGGATGCTCAGCAGGCGATCAACCTTGAAATCATGAAACGGTTCCGGGACGAAGGGATAGAGTTCGCGTATCCGACCCGGACATTATTTGTTCAGCACGATAAAAGTCCGGAAAAACCAAAGGTTGATTCACGTGACTGATCGACTAGCTCATGAATGAATTCCGCTTCTATTCGAAGCTTGACCTTACGGTGCTTCTGGGCAGGAGGGCCAAGAACAGCCGTCAACTCCTTGAAGGACTACGGCACGTTCCAGACGCGTCAATCTATTTCCATACGCACAAGTTCCTCCTCCAGTATCATTACGTCACTCCTGTGCCTCCCAATGATTTCGCACAGTGGGCACTCTTGTCTCTGAACGACGACCTTTTGGGCGAGCGGTTGTCAAGCATCGATGTTGTCCAGTATGGAAACCTCGGCGATTTGAGGGCAAGCATTATGAAAGTTGTCGAAGAGCATGTGGAAGCCAACGGGTCGCGACGCGAATGTCCCCCGGGTGAGGAATTTCATTTCATGGCATCACAGGCATTCATCGTGCCCACACCCATCGTTGTGCATACGCTTCAAGAATTCGCGGCTCATCTTGAGCATGTCAGTCTCAACTCATTGTACCATCACATGTTTGATGCGCGTCTGAGATTGGGTCGCGGCGAGAACGACTTTTCGGCCTGGTTTCGCGGCATCGGGAAACCCGAACTTGCAGAAGAGGTCAAAAAACTCGATCCGTATCTTCATACTCTTGAAGGACTCAGGAAACGGCTCGCGGTACTTGTGAGGCGTTATGCTTAGAATTGAAGACTATTCGCCCATTGTCGGACAGGCAATGATCTATGAGTTGTTTCGGCTCGCGAGACAACTTGAAGGAAAAAAAATCCAGAATATCAATTCCACTGCCGTGGGTGGTGGTGTAGCGGAAATCCTTTCGCGGATGATGCCACTGCTCAAGCAACTTGGGCTGGATGCACACTGGGATGTCATCAAAGGGAACGAGAAGTTCTACGCAGTGACCAAGAAGTTTCATAATGGATTGCACGGCGTTCCGGTGGAGGTTTCGCAGGAGGATCTGGACTGGTTTCTGGAGGTCAACCGGGAGAACGCCGAACAATTCGAATTCGGGGACATTGTCTTTGTCCACGATCCGCAACCGATTGCGCTCATAGAAAAACGGGCATCGGTGGGACGAAACTGGGTGTGGCGTTGCCACATTGATTCATCGCAGCCCAACAAGACGATTTGGAAGTTTCTCGAGCGCTATATCGCGATGTACGATGCAGCCGTATTTTCAGCCCCGGCCTTTGAGGCGCGGCTCCCCATCCGGCAGATCCTGATTTCGCCTTCCATTGATCCTCTGAGTGATAAGAACAAGGACCTTCCGGAAGAGGTCATCAACGCTGTTTTTGAGAAGTATGGGATTGACCGCAACAGGCCCGTGATTACGCAGATTTCCCGCTTTGATTTTCTCAAAGACCCGTTGGGCGTCATCAAGGCGTATAAGATGGCCAAGGGTTCGGTGGACATGCAGCTTGTTCTTGCGGGGGGAGGAGCAACCGACGATCCCGAAGGCCCGATGATCATGGAACAAGTGAAGGCTGAGGCCGACAAGGATAAGGATATCTTTGTGCTCTTTCTGCCCCCGTCGAGCGATCTGGAAATTAACGCGCTGCAGCGGGGATCAACGATTGTGCTTCAGAAGTCGCTGCGGGAAGGGTTCGGCTTGACGGTGTCCGAAGCATTGTGGAAAGGAAAGCCCGTGATTGCAGGCGCAGTGGGGGGGATTCCGCTTCAAATCCGTCACCAGTATTCGGGAATCCTGACTCATTCGATCGAAGGGACGGCACAGTGGATCAAGCGGCTTGTGAGTGAACCGGAATTTGCGGCCCGGCTCGGCGCAAACGGAAGGGAACACATTCGCAACAACTTTCTTATCACGCGGCATATCAAGGATTACCTTTTGCTGTTCCTTTCCCTGTTTTATTCCGACGACATCGTTCATTTCTCATGAGTAAGCGCAGACTGGTCATTGTCTCCAATCGCCTCCCGTTTATTGTGAGAGAGCGGGCTGGTGAACTGCGTTACACGCCGAGCGTTGGAGGATTGGCGACAGGGTTGAGTGCCTACCTGCGTTCCCTCGATGTCCCGCAGTCGTCGGTGAAGGACTATCTGTGGGTTGGCTGGCCTGGAAGTACGGTAAACGATGCCTCGAAAGCTCGCCTTCGCCGTGAGACATTTGAGAAGTTTCAATCCTCTCCGATTTTCCTCAGCGCCGAGGAAATGGATCTCTTCTATCATGGATTCTGCAACGGGACACTCTGGCCCCTGTTTCATTACTTTCCGAGTCTCACAACTTACCGTGAGGACTACTGGAAACAGTATCAGCAAGTAAACAAAACCTTTGCCGAGTCAGTATCGGAGATCCTTAAACCGGACGACATTGTCTGGATACACGACTATCAGCTTATGCTGCTCCCGCGGCTCTTAAGACAATATGTGCCCCAGAGTCCCATCGGTTTTTTCCTCCATATTCCCTTTCCCTCCTTTGAAATTTTTCGCCTCATCCCTCAGGAATGGCGTCGTGAAATTCTTCAGGGTCTCATGGGGGCCGACCTTGTCGGGTTTCATACCTATGAATACACGCAGAACTTCCTCCGTTGTGTCCTGAGGATTCTCGGCATTGGCAACACGATGGGGAGCATCATCGCGCATGATAGGATTGTGAAGGCGGAAACATTTCCGATGGGCATCGATGTCGCGCATTTCGCCGAGGCGGCCCAATCCCCCGAGGTACAAAGAGAACGCGATGTGTTACGAAAGTCCCTCAAAACCGACAAAGTGATATTGTCCGTTGACCGTCTGGACTACACCAAGGGAATCCTCAATCGCCTGGAGGCCTATGAGTATCTGCTCGAAAACTTCAAAGAGTACAGGCGCCATGTCGTTCTGGTCATGATTGTTGTTCCTTCCCGGGTAGCTGTCAGGCAATATGAGCGCATGAAGAAACAGATCGAGGAAACAGTGGGACGGATCAATGGCAAGTTCGGCAGCGTCGGATGGACGCCGATTATCTATCAGTACAAGGCTCTTCCATTTCATCCCCTCGTTGCGTTCTACACGGTCAGTGACGTTGCTTTGGTAACCCCGTTGCGCGATGGGATGAACCTGGTTGCGAAAGAATATGTGGCGAGTCGGGCCGATGATACCGGTGTGCTGATTCTGAGCGAAATGGCCGGCGCGGCCAAGGAACTTGGAGAGGCAGTGATCATCAATCCGAATTACCGCGAGGAGGTTGCTTCCGCCATGAGAATGGCTCTGGACATGCCGCTTGAGGAACAGCGGCGGAGAAACCGTGTGATGAAGGAACGCATTAGACGGTACAATGTTGTTCGCTGGGCCGGTGATTTTGTGACACAGTTACTGTCTGTTCAGGATGTCCGTCGGAGCTTCTATTCAAAACTGCTCCTGGAGGACAGCAGGAGTGAGCTGACGGAGCGATATCGTGCCAGCTTAAGCAGGGGGATCTATCTGGATTACGACGGGACGCTTTCTCCCTTCACGCTTCATCCTGAAGACGCTGCACCTTCGAAGGAACTCCTGACTTTGCTCAAGATTCTCGCCGGCGACTCCCGGAATAACATCACAATCATCAGCGGCCGAAAGCGCGATGTGCTTGGCGAATGGTTTGAATCACTCCCGATCAGACTTGTTGCGGAACATGGAATCTGGATCTTGGAACCGGGGAAGGAATGGGTGATGGCAAAGCCTATGAACAATTCCTGGAAATCATCGATACTGCCCGTTCTTGAGCAATATGCTGATCGTCTTCCCGGCTCATTTGTCGAAGAAAAAGAATTCTCTGCAGTTTGGCACTATCGCGGGGCAGATCCGGAACACAGTGAATCACTCGCCGCCGAGCTCATGGATACATTGATGGGTTTTACCGCCAACGTTGATGCTCAGGTCATGCGGGGGAACAAGATCATTGAAGTGAGGCCGGTGGGGGTTACAAAAGGGATCATAGGCGAGGAACTCATCCAGCGGGCAAACGATGAGTTTGTGCTTTTCATCGGGGACGATTGGACGGATGAAGATCTGTTCAAAGTGTTGCCAGGTGCTGCCTACTCGGTGAAGGTTGGAATGGCCCAAACACACGCAAGATTCATGGTTCAGGGAGTGCAGGATGTCCTCGCACTCTTAGGCCAGCTTGCTTCGCCCTCTGATGGAGCGGGCGATTGAATCAAAAGGGTGTGCGAAAAAGGTGATGTGCGATTAGAAATTCTGGAATATCAGCATTAAAAGGAGGCAGCGATAGACAAGGCAACTGTGCTGGAAAAACTGGAAGGACAATTGAAAATCTTTGATGCGGAGATTCAGAAACTCTCGGCAAAGGCGGAAAAGGCGCGTGTGGATTTGAAGGCGGACATTGAAGAACAGGTGAACGTCTTGAAACAACAGCGCGATTCGGCAAGAAAGAAGCTCGACGATTTGCGGAGCAGAAGTGGGGAGGCGTGGGAGGAAGTGCGTGAGGGTGCGGACTCCGCGTGGCGGGAGTTGAGGACAAGCATTGATCGGGCTATTAAGAAATTTGAATAGGATGAGCAAGTAGCGGCTTTTTCGGAATTAAATCGTATCTTCTTTTCGTTTTTCCTCACAACAACGCTGGCCTTCCGCGGCAATGCATATAGACGAGCTTCAGACACCAGCTCTGCTGATCGATCTGGATATCCTCGAGCGCAATCTTGCAACAATGCAGGGCAAGGCGGATCGACTCGGCGTCTCGCTTCGCCCTCATATTAAGACCCACAAATGCAATGAAATTGGCAGGCGACAGCAAGCGCGTGGGGCGAAGGGCATTACCGTCTCAACCATGTATGAGGCCCGTGCGTTTGCGGAGGAAGGATTTGCCGACATTACATGGGCGTTCCCGCTTCCTCCGGTTTATGCCGCTTCAGTTGTCCGCTTTCCGGAATCGTCGACGCTTCGGGTTATTGTAGATAGCATAGAAGCAAAGGGGCATTTGGAAAAAGCATGCCGGACCGCCAGCAGGAAAATTCACGTATGGCTAAAGGTAGACTGTGGGTATCACAGGGCCGGCGTCGATCCGAAGTCCCTCTTGGCGGAGGAACTTGCGCAGTCGTTGGTTGAATCTTCTGTTCTGGAATTCGATGGCATCCTCTCCCATTCGGGTCATTCGTACTTGGCCCGACGGAGAGAGGAAATCCTCCCTTTTGCCCATGGGGAGCGCGACACGATGCTGGAATTCGCTGAGCGAATGCGCTTGAAAGGAATAACAATTCCGGCGATCAGTATCGGTTCAACGCCTGCAATGTCCGTGATCGAGAATCTTGCTGGAATTACAGAAATCCGTCCGGGGAATTATGCGTTCTATGATTACACGCAAGTGATGATCGGAAGCTGTGGCGTTCAGGATTGCGCTCTGACGGTCCTTGCGTCTGTGATTTCCCACCAACCAGGTGCCACTCATTTTGTGACCGACGCGGGGGCTCTTGCCCTATCAAAGGATCCCGGACCTATACACGTGAAGAATCAAATGGGCATGGGAATCCTCTTTGAAGATTATGCGAGACGAAGACTCGTTTCGCATATGCAATTGACGACGCTTTCCCAGGAACATGGAACGGTGACGGCAGACGATCCAAAGTTTATCGAAGGAAAATACCGGGTGGGTGACCGCATCCGTATCCTTGAGCACCATTCCTGTCTTACCGCGGCGCTGTTTGATCGATACCATATTGTGAAGGATAATGAAGTGGTCGATGAATGGAAAATTCTCCGGGGAAGGATCTGACAAGAAAATAGACTGCCGCGCATAAGAAACTGAATATGACAGCTCTGAAGGTGACGGAGATCCATTTCGACCGGCAATCGTTCGATGATGCGACTCTGATTGACCTCTATCGCGGGATGCTGCTGCCGAGAATGATCGAAGAAAAAATGCTTCTGTTGATCCGACAGGGGAAACTAAGCAAGTGGTTCTCCGGTGTGGGTCAGGAAGCTATCGCTGTCGGTGTTACGATGGCTCTTCGTGCAAGCGACGCTATCCTCCCGCTCCACCGAAACCTCGGTGTCTTCACATCCAGAAACGTTCCTCTTGTCAGGTTATTTGCCCAATGGCAGGGAAGGAAATCAGGATTCACGAAAGGTCGCGACCGATCGTTTCATTTCGGAGTCCCTGAATATGGGATTATCGGAATGATTTCGCATCTCGGTGCGATGCTGGGAGTTGCGGATGGACTTGCCCTTGCGAGTGTTCTTGATCGTCGGCAGGACATTGCACTGGTATTTTCCGGGGATGGCGGAACCAGTGAGGGCGATTTCCATGAAGCGGTCAATGTTGCGGCGGTGTGGGACCTTCCCGTGATCTTCCTGATCGAGAACAACGGTTACGGTTTGTCGACTCCATCGGAGGAGCAGTTCAGGTGCAAGCAGATGATCGACAAAGCGATCGGATACGGCATCGAAGGTGTTCAGGTTGACGGGAACAACATACTGGATGTATACCGGACGACACGGAAGCTTGCCGAGCGGATGCGGGTGGCTCGAAAACCTGTTCTGATCGAAGCCATGACGTTCAGAATGAGAGGGCACGAGGAAGCTTCGGGCGTCAAGTATGTTCCGCCGGAGTTGATTGAAGAATGGAAGAAAAAA